>NZ_WTVE01000032.1:0-283275 GCF_022496685.1 Pseudomonas sp. B707
GAAGATTTCTTCAACAACTTCAACCACTTGCGCTTCCGATCTCTCGTTAGCGGGAGGCGAATTATACAGCGTTACACGCCGCTGTCAACACCTCTTTTTCTCCGCTTTCGACCGAGAAGATCGAACCGTTAAAAGCGCCGAACAAGTCGACATTTCCAACTCCTTCCAGGCTTCGATGAACTGAAGCGACCCGCCTTCGAAACCTACTTAACTCATTGAATCTCAAGGAGTTTTCCGTTTCGTCTGCGCCGGAAGTGGGGCGAATTATAGAGACTCAGGATCTGCCGTCAACCCTTAATTTCGCTTTTCTTTCAATAACTTGCGGATAGGCCAAAAAACATCCAATTCCCTCTATATAGAAAAGGATTCAGCACCCCTTCTATATAGAGAGAGAACCATCAGAGCACTCCATCCTCTTTCATCGCAGCCACTGCTCCAGCCCCAAGACCCAGCACCCGCTGCAAAACGTCCAAGGTGTGTTCGCCCAACAAAGGAGGCGCAAGGCGATACTCGACAGGCGTCCGCGACAACCGGATCGGGCTGGCCACCTGCGGCACCATCCCCGCCAGCGCGTGAGGCAGCTCAATCGCCAACCCGCGAGACTTCACCTGCGGATCCTCGAATACCTGTGACAGATCATTGATCGGCCCACACGGCACACCTGCCTGCTCCAACTGAGCCACCCACTCTGCAGTTGTCTTGAATACAGTAGCCTGACGAATCAGCGGAATCAGCACCGCACGGTTCGCCACCCGCAGCTTATTAGTCGCGAAACGCGGATCGTCCGCCCACTGGGGCTGCCCCGCCACTTCGGCAAATTTGCGGAACTGCCCGTCATTGCCCACGGTAAGAATGAAGTCGCCATCGGCCGTAGGAAAATCCTGGTACGGCACGATATTCGGGTGCGCATTCCCTAGCCGCTTTGGCGCATTGCCAGTCGTCAGGTAATTCATCGCCTGGTTAGCCAGACAAGCCACCTGCACATCCAGCAACGCCATATCGATATGCTGCCCGCCGCCATCGTGATCACGGTGAGCCAATGCCGCCAGAATCGCCACGGTCGAATACAACCCCGTCAGGATATCCGTAAGCGCCACACCCACCTTCACCGGCCCGGCACCTTCATCACCCTCAGGTCGCCCGGTCAGACTCATCAGCCCGCCAAGCCCCTGGATCATGAAGTCATAACCCGCACGCTTGGCATACGGTCCGGTCTGACCAAAACCGGTGATCGAGCAATAGATCAGATCCGGATTGATCGCCTTCAGCGACTCGTAATCCAAGCCATACGCCGCCAGACCACCCACCTTGAAGTTTTCGATCAGGATGTCGGACTTGGCTGCCAGCTCCCGAACGAGCTTCTGGCCCTCGGGACGCGTAAAGTCGATCGTCACCGATTGCTTGTTGCGATTGGCCGACAGGTAATAAGCCGCCTCGCTAGTGTTCTCGCCATAAGCGTCCTTCAGGAAGGGCGGCCCCCAGGCGCGAGTGTCGTCACCATTGCCCGGGCGCTCGACCTTGATCACTTCCGCCCCAAGGTCAGCAAGAATTTGCCCGGCCCATGGGCCGGCCAGCACTCGCGATAAATCCAGTACCCGCAGATGCGACAGCGCGCCCATGGTCGCTCTCCTATTAATAGAACGCCTGCAGGCCGGTCTGCGCACGACCGAGGATCAGCGCGTGAACGTCGTGAGTGCCTTCATAGGTATTCACCACTTCCAGGTTGACCAGGTGACGGGCCACGCCGAATTCATCGGATATCCCGTTGCCGCCCAACATGTCACGCGCCATGCGGGCGATCTCGAGAGACTTGCCGCAAGAGTTGCGCTTCATGATCGAAGTGATTTCAACCGCAGCAGTGCCTTCATCCTTCATGCGGCCCAGACGCAGACAGCCTTGCAGTGCCAAAGTGATCTCGGTCTGCATGTCAGCCAGCTTCTTCTGGATCAACTGAGTGGCGGCCAGCGGACGACCGAACTGTTGACGATCCAGGGTGTACTGGCGAGCGGTGTGCCAGCAGAACTCGGCAGCACCCAACGCGCCCCAAGAGATGCCATAACGTGCGGAGTTGAGGCAGGTGAACGGACCTTTCAGTCCACGCACATCCGGGAAGATGTTCTCTTCCGGCACGAACACATTGTCCATGACAATTTCGCCGGTGATCGAAGCCCGCAGGCCGACCTTGCCGTGAATCGCCGGAGCGCTCAGGCCTTTCCAGCCCTTCTCCAGAACGAAACCGCGAATATCGCCAGCATCGTCCTTGGCCCAGACCACGAACACATCGGCGATCGGGCTGTTGGTGATCCACATCTTGGCACCAGTCAGGCTGTAGCCGCCTTCCACTTTGCGTGCACGTGTAATCATCGCGCCTGGATCGGAACCGTGGTTCGGCTCGGTCAGACCGAAGCAGCCGATCCACTCGCCGGAAGCCAGCTTCGGCAGGTACTTCTGTTTCTGTGCTTCGGTACCGAATTCGTTGATCGGCACCATCACCAGCGAAGACTGCACGCTCATCATCGAACGGTAGCCAGAGTCGACACGCTCGACTTCACGAGCGATCAGGCCATAGCTGACGTAGTTGAGGCCGCTGCCACCGTACTGCTCGGGGATGGTCGCGCCCAACAGGCCGACCTCACCCATTTCACGGAAGATCGCCGGATCGGTCTTCTCATGGCGGAAGGCTTCGAGAACGCGCGGCGCGAGGCTCTGCTGGGCGAATTGCTCGGCAGTGTCGCGGATCATGCGTTCTTCTTCAGTCAGCTGTTGATCCAGCAGCAGTGGATCGATCCAGTTGAAGCTAGCTTTACCGCCCATGAGTGAGTCCTCGCAAATCGGGTGAATTAACGTGGCATTGATCCTAGGCGCGCTTCGCCATCCCGGCAAACGAGGATTTCGCATCCTGTTGTGCTAATTTCTCACTCCGAAACGTCGCCAGATGCCGATTAAGCGATGTATTAGTGAGGTTGACGTACATGCGCCGCAAGATACCCAGCACCACCGCCCTGATCAGCTTCGAGGCTGCTGCCCGTCACGAGAGCTTTACCAAGGCCGCTGAAGAACTTTCCCTCACCCAGGGCGCCATTTGCCGACAGATCGCCAGCCTGGAGGACTTCCTCAGCGTCGAACTCTTCCGACGCTCGCGTCGCGGGGTGAAGCTGACAGAAGCGGGCCTTTCCTACAGTCGTCGGGTCGCCACCCAACTCGACGCCGTTGAGCGCGACACCCTGTCGGTGATGGGTCAGCAAGGCACCAATGTGATTGAGCTCGCCGTGGTGCCCACCTTCGGCACGCAATGGCTGTTGCCAAGGCTGAAGGACTTCCAGCTCAAACATCCGGAAGTGACGGTCAACCTGACCAACCGCACCCGCCCGTTCCTGTTTGCCGACACCGAATTCGATGCCGCCATCTACTTTGGCGATGCCGACTGGTCCGGTACCGAATCCCACAGGCTGATGGGCGAGAATCCGATGCCGGTATGCAGTCCCGTCCTGCTCGGCAACAAGACGCATCTGACACCCGATGAAATCGCCGATCTGCCGCTGCTCCAGCAAACCACCCGCCCCTACGCCTGGCGACAGTGGTTCAACTCGCAACACCTGAACATCCCCCGCGACATGACAGGTCCGCGCTACGAGCTATTCTCCATGCTGGCCCAGGCCGCCATGCACGACATGGGCATCGCGCTGATCCCACCATTCCTCATTCAGCGCGAACTGGCCGAGAAACGCTTGGTGATTGCCAACCCGAACGCGCTCTCCAGCATCAAGGCGTATTACCTGATGATTCCGGAGCGAAAGGTCGAATCCGCGTCACTCAAGGCTTTTCGCGACTGGCTGGTGAACCAGGCACACAGCTACAACCTAGAAGGCTAAAGGGTTTCAGCGATTGCTAACCCCGTAGTCAGGAAAATTAAAGCCCTACAGATATAACTATTTGTCGCAAATCGACAGACTGTATCCGAAAGTCGTACAGACGTCCCACAAGCGCCTGACGACGTGGCTTTGAGCCCCCATTCACGACTCATTGCGGCCTATTCACGTCACCGATGAGAAAAATCTTCAAATTCATCCAGAATCCTTGAAAGGCACGGCCTGCAAGGGATTCAACTGGCCATCTGCGACATTCGGTCACGGGATGACTTGTAGTTAATTTTCCGTCACCCGTCATAATCCCTTGAAGGGCATAAACTTCGCCTGCAAAATGCCGCGCCCCGCCCTGATTTGGCGGGATCGTGCTGATCGGCCGCCCCAGTCGCACCATCCGTAGTGCATGGGTTTACTCAATAAGATCACGCAGGAGATTTGACGTGCACATTGGTGTTCCTCTCGAAACCCAGACCGGTGAAACACGGGTTGCTGCAACCCCGGAAACCATTAAAAAGCTGATCAGCCAAGGTCATAAGGTCACTGTGCAAACCGGCGCCGGCGTTAAAGCCAGCGTTGTCGACAGTGCCTATGAAGCGGCAGGCGCAACCATTGGCAGTGCCAATGACGCGTTTGGCGCCGAGCTGATTCTCAAAGTGGTCGCGCCAAGCGATGCCGAACTGACGCTGATCAAGCGCGGAACGGTGCTGGTGGGCATGCTCAACCCGTTCAACAACGACACCATCGCGAAGATGGCCGAGTGCGGGATTACCGCGTTCGCCCTGGAAGCGGCACCACGTACCTCCCGGGCCCAGAGTCTCGACGTGCTGTCGTCCCAGGCGAATATTGCCGGCTATAAGGCCGTGCTGCTGGCCGCTCACTACTATCCGCGCTTCATGCCGATGCTGATGACCGCTGCGGGCACCGTGAAAGCGGCGCGCGTGCTGATTCTGGGGGCCGGTGTGGCCGGGTTGCAGGCGATTGCCACGGCGAAACGTCTGGGTGCCGTCATCGAAGCGTCCGACGTACGTCCGGCCGTGAAGGAACAGATCGAGTCCCTCGGCGCCAAGTTCGTCGACGTGCCTTACGAGACCGATGAAGAACGCGAATGCGCGGTCGGCGTCGGCGGTTACGCACGCCCGATGCCGGCGAGCTGGATGCAGCGTCAGGCCCAGGCCGTGCACGAGCGCGCCAAGCAGGCTGACATCGTCATCACCACCGCACTGATTCCGGGCCGCAAGGCACCGACGCTGCTGAGCGCAGACACCGTGGCGCAGATGAAACCCGGCTCGGTGGTCATCGACCTCGCGGCCGCTCAGGGTGGCAACTGCCCGCTGACCGTGGCCGATCAGGTCGTGATCGAGAACGGCGTGACCATCGTCGGCCCGACCAACCTTGCCGGTGAAGTCGCCGCAGATGCCTCGGCGCTGTACGCACGCAACCTGCTGGACTTCCTGAAGCTGGTCTTCACCAAAGAAGGCCAGTTCGAAGTGAACCTCGAAGACGACATCGTCGCCGCGTGCCTGATGTGCCGCGACGGCCAAGTCATCCGCAAAAACGCCTAAGCAGGGATTCAGACGATGGAAGAGCTTATCTCCCCCGGTATCTACAACCTGATCATCTTCGTGCTGGCGATTTATGTCGGTTACCACGTGGTCTGGAACGTTACACCCGCGCTGCACACGCCCTTGATGGCAGTGACCAACGCCATTTCGGCGATCGTGATCGTCGGCGCCATGCTCGCGGCCGCACTGACCGTCACCCCGCTGGGCAAGACCATGGGCACCCTCGCCGTGGCACTGGCCGCGGTCAACGTCTTCGGTGGCTTCCTGGTCACCCGCCGCATGCTTGAGATGTTCAAGAAGAAAGCCCCGAAAGCAAAAGAAGAGGCGCCTAAGTAATGAGCATGAACCTCGTCACGACGCTCTACCTGATCGCGTCGATCTGCTTCATCCAGGCCCTCAAGGGGCTGTCGCACCCGACCACGTCGCGCCGCGGCAACCTGTTCGGCATGCTCGGCATGGCGCTGGCAATCATCACCACTGTCGGCCTCATCTATAAGCTGGGCGCTGAGCTGGCCACCGCCGGTATTGGCTATGTGATCGTCGGCCTGCTGATCGGCGGCACCGCCGGTTCGATCATGGCCAAGCGCGTTGAAATGGCCAAGATGCCGGAACTGGTTGCGTTCATGCACAGCATGATCGGTCTGGCAGCGGTGTTCATCGCCATCGCCGCCGTGGTCGAGCCGCAGTCGCTGGGCATCGTCAAGCAACTGGGCGACTCGATCCCGGCGGGTAACCGTCTGGAGCTGTTCCTCGGCGCAGCCATCGGTGCAATCACCTTCTCCGGTTCGGTGATTGCGTTCGGCAAGCTGTCGGGCAAGTACAAGTTCCGTCTGTTCCAGGGTGCACCGGTACAGTTCAGCGGTCAGCACAAGCTGAACGCGGTACTGGGTCTGGCAACGCTGATCCTCGGCGTCACCTTCATGCTGACCGGCAACCTCGCCGCGTTCGCACTGATGCTGGCCCTGGCGTTCGTCATGGGCGTGCTGATCATCATCCCGATCGGCGGCGCCGACATGCCGGTGGTGGTGTCGATGCTCAACAGCTATTCCGGCTGGGCGGCGGCAGGTATCGGCTTCTCGCTGAACAACTCGATGCTGATCATTGCCGGCTCGCTGGTGGGTTCGAGCGGTGCGATCCTCTCGTACATCATGTGCAAGGCGATGAACCGTTCCTTCTTTAATGTACTGCTCGGCGGTTTCGGCAATACAGCAGATGCCGGTCCTGCCGGTGAGAAGGAAGCCCGTCCGGTGAAATCCGGTTCGGCTGACGACGCGACTTTCCTGCTGACCAACGCCGACACCGTGATCATTGTTCCGGGTTACGGCTTGGCGGTGGCTCGCGCACAGCACGCCTTGAAAGAGCTGACCGAGAAGCTGACCCACCATGGCGTGACCGTGAAGTATGCGATCCACCCGGTGGCCGGTCGGATGCCTGGCCACATGAACGTACTGCTGGCCGAGGCCGAAGTGCCGTACGACCAAGTGTTCGAGATGGAAGACATCAACTCCGAGTTCGGCCAGGCCGACGTGGTGCTGGTGCTCGGCGCCAACGACGTGGTCAACCCGGCCGCCAAGAACGATCCGAAATCGCCGATTGCCGGCATGCCGATCCTCGAAGCGTTCAAGGCCAAGACCATCATCGTCAACAAGCGCTCGATGGCCAGCGGCTATGCCGGTCTGGACAACGAACTGTTCTACCTGGACAAGACCATGATGGTCTTCGGCGACGCGAAAAAAGTCATCGAAGACATGGTCAAAGCGGTCGAATAACTCGCTCGCTGCTTCACCGGACGCCCCGACTTGTCGGGGCGTTTTTGTTTACGCAAAACGTCGGACAATTTGCCGCGTTGTTGCAGATCCAGTAACGGTGTTTTACTTGAAACCCGCTAAATAGACGCCTCGTTTGCGACCTTGGTAGCGGGACAGGCGCTCGCGAAATTCACTAGACTGCGCATCCTGCTACTCGCTGCCCGAGAAAATAATCCATGTACCGTGACCGTATTCGCCTGCCTTCGTTGTTGGATAAAGTGATGAGCGCCGCCGACGCCGCTGCGCTGATTGAGGACGGCATGACCGTCGGCATGAGCGGCTTCACCCGCGCCGGCGAAGCCAAGGCCGTGCCCCATGCGCTGGCCGAGCGAGCCAAGGTCACGCCGCTGAAGATCAGCCTGATGACCGGCGCCAGCCTGGGCAACGACCTCGACAAGCAACTGACCGAGGCTGGCGTGCTGTCGCGGCGCATGCCGTTTCAGGTCGACAGCACGTTGCGCAAGGCAATCAACGCCGGCGAAGTGATGTTCATCGACCAGCACCTGTCGGAAACTGTCGAGCAATTGCGCAACCAGCAACTGAAGCTGCCGGACATCGCCGTGATCGAAGCCGTGGCCATCACCGAACAGGGCCACATCGTGCCGACCACTTCGGTGGGTAACTCGGCGAGCTTCGCGATCTTCGCCAAACACGTGATCGTCGAGATCAATCTGGCACACAACGCCAACCTCGAAGGTCTGCACGACATCTATATCCCGACCTATCGCCCGACCCGCACGCCGATTCCGCTGGTAAAGGTCGACGACCGCATCGGCAGCACCGCGATCCCGATCCCGCCGGAGAAGATTGTCGCCATCGTCATCACCCAGCAGTCGGACTCGCCGTCCACCGTGTCGTCGCCGGATGTCGATACCAAAGCCATCGCCGATCACCTGATCACCTTCCTCAAGCAGGAAGTCGATGCCGGGCGCATGACCAACAAGCTCGGACCGCTGCAGGCCGGGATCGGCAACATTGCCAACGCGGTGATGTGCGGGCTGATCGATTCGCCGTTCGAAGACCTGACCATGTACTCCGAAGTGCTGCAGGACTCCACCTTCGACCTGATTGATGCGGGCAAGCTGAGCTTCGCCTCGGGCAGCTCGATCACCCTGTCGGAGCGGCGCAACAGCGACGTGTTCGGCAATCTGGAGAAGTACAAAGACAAGCTGGTGTTGCGCCCGCAGGAAATCTCCAACCACCCGGAAGTGGTGCGGCGTCTGGGCATCATCGGCATCAACACGGCCCTTGAGTTCGACATCTATGGCAACGTCAACTCCACCCACGTCTGCGGCACGCGGATGATGAACGGCATCGGCGGCTCGGGCGACTTCGCGCGCAACGCACACCTGGCGGTGTTCGTGACCAAGTCGATCGCCAAGGGCGGCGCGATTTCCAGCGTGGTGCCAATGGTCAGCCACGTCGACCATACCGAGCATGACGTCGACATCCTGGTGACCGAGGTGGGCCTGGCAGACCTGCGCGGCCTGGCGCCACGGGAACGCGCCCGGGTCATCATCGATAACTGTGTGCACCCGGATTTCCGCCAGGCGCTGAACGACTACTTCGACAAAGCCTGCGCCATTGGCGGCCACACCCCGCATATCCTGCGTGACGCCCTGAGCTGGCACATCAATCTGGAAGAAACCGGACGCATGCTGGCGGTGTAATCCGCACAGATTTTCCGCTGGCGCAAACACAGTTTCGCCAGCGGGATTCTGAAATCCACCGCAGCCGTCAAAAACTGTACTGCTGTACCGGTCTTTTCCTACGGCTTTTGCCTACTCGAATCATCGAATTGGGTAAAAATGCACCAAATAAGCGCAGACAGGTACAGTTTGCGCAATTTTGACCCGTACACCCCCTATAAACAGTTAACTGGTCACTCACAATACAGGTGAACTGTATCTAGAGAGTCTGGCCAAACGAGAGGATCATGGGCACCAGTTAAACCACTACCTAATCCCGCCACAAGCGGAAGGATGTCAACCATGGAACGTACACTCAGTTCCGAACTGTTCTTCGAAGACAAAGCTGTAAACACCCAGGCTTCCCTGCCTCTGCGCGTTATCGCCAACCTGATGCTGTGGCAGCGCCGCATCTCCAGCCGCCATCAACTGGCTCGTCTGGATTCGCGCCTGCTGGCTGACGCCGGGATTAGCGAAGCACAACGCTACGAAGAGCTGAGCAAGCCGTTCTGGCGCTAAGCAGCGTCGCTGGCTCTGGTCAGACCCACCGCCAGCAACCCGAATTGAACACACAAGACCCGTCGCGGGAAACCGCGACGGGTCTTGTCGTTTCAGGGGAGAAAAACCTGAATATCCAACCCGAAACACCGCATAGGTACAGTTTTATAAAAATAGATTAATGACAAGTACAGTTAAGCAAAATGTGTTCAGGCCAGCATCCTGACCACTGTGCGGATTCTCCACGGAGGCCTAATATCCATGCAGAACGTGGCGAATGCTGTGCGACTGGCGTCTGACCTTCAGACACCGAGCCACCTCTCAATACGGTTTATCCACAGGAGTTCTCCCATGTCCCGTCTTCGTCTGCTCAGCGCCGCCGCACTGCTGGCCGTCGCTGCCAACGCCAGCGCCACCAGCTTCATCGTGACCACCGACGCCGTGGTTGGCGCACTCAAGTCCTCTTCCGATGCCACCTCCGACGTCACCTCGTCCTTCCGTGACGACAAGATCGTGCTCGCCGCCCGTGACGACGCTGCCAGCTTCGTGGCCAGCGAAGGCGAGATCCGTGGCGTGAAACTGGAGAGCGCACTCGATCACATCCGTCATCAGGCTCCGCAACTGAACGCGACCGACGCACAGTTGGCCCAGGCCATCCTGACGATCTAAGCGACAGAAACATCGCGGGGCACGCCGGTCGTGTCCCGATGTTTCGGCGCTGGCTCTAGTCCGGGCATTGCGCTAGCCTTGGGACTCGCCAACAACTGCCGAGTCCCATGCGTTTTCTTACAAATCTGCTTATCCCTTCTGTACTGATCACCGCCTGCTGGGTTCCTCTGGCAGACGCTTTCGATGTGTCCACGCAGAACACCGTTGTCAGCGTCTGGGCCACCGGCATGGTGTCTTCCGCGCCGTTCGACCGTAAACTGATCGTCGCCGCGCACGACGATGCCGCAGCGTTCGTTGCCAGTGACGGCCAGATGCGCGGCGCACAGCTCGAATCCGCCCTGCATTACCTGCGCAAGAGCCGGCCAAAACTTCATGTCAGCGACCTTGAACTGGCACAGTCAATTCTCGTCCAATAGTCATCCCTGTCTTTTCGGAGTCGTTCCATGCGTAGCCCGCTGATTGCTGCCGCCCTTGGCCTGCTGTTGTTGGCCGATATGGCCCAGGCACACACCCTGGTAGCCACCAGTAACATCATCGTCCGCGCCTCCCAGCGCACCATCGATTTCACCTCCGACACCACTACGTCGATTCGCGATTCGAAAATCATCCGCGAAGCCCACGACGACGCCGCCAGTTTCGTGGCCAGCGACGGTGATATCCGTGGTGCCAACCTGGAAGCCGCCTTCAACACCTTGCGCACCCGCGTGCCGGAAGCTCGCGACGCCAGTGATCAGGTACTCGCCGAAGCCATCCTCGCACTGTGAAGTCACTCGGCGCCTGGCTGCTGGCCGGGGCGTTGTTGCTGCTTGGCAACAGCGCCCACGCCGGCCTGCAATTGCGGCTCAAGACCGACGGCCTGAGCCCCGCCCAACAGCAGGCCAGCCAGGCACTGCTCGATGAAGCCATGCAGGCGTTGCCGCCGAGCTTCATCGAACGCCTGGACCGGCGTATCGATGTCGGCTGGACCGACGACATGCCCGGCAACGCCTACGGCCAGGCGACGCTCGTCTCCGAACTGGACCTGAACCGCAAACTGCTCGCCAGCCTCACCGACGGCAGTGCGGCCAAAGAAAAAACCAATCGCCCCCACGGCACCGTTCGCCGAGAACTGCTGGCCACGGTGCTGCACGAAATCACCCACATTTACGATCGCGCGCGCTTGTGGCCGGCGGCCGAACGCACGCTGATCCAGCGCTGTACCCGCCGCAACAACAGCGCCGGGCTGATCGGCATTCCCGATGAGTGCCGCGGCCAGAACGGTCGGCGCTTCACCCTCAGCGATGATCCACGCCTGCTCGACCTCGCCGGCTGGCAGCAATACGTCGGCCGTCGTGGCGAACGTGAACAGCACAACCGGCAGATCGCTCGCAGCCCCGACCTTTACGAAATCTCCAGCCCGAAGGAGTTTGTCGCGGTCAACATGGAGTATTTCCTCCTCGACCCGAGCTACGCCTGCCGGCGCCCGGCGCTGTATCGCTATTACCAGGAGCACTTCGGCTGGGCACCGCCCGCGAAAGATGAGTGCGCCAAAACCTTCGCCTTCCTCAATGCCGGCAACGACTTTGCCAAACAGCCCCTGGGCCAGGTCGATCCGGAACGCGTGTACGCGGTGGATTACCTGTTGGCCGAAGCCAACCAGAACTGGGTCAGTCGTTGGGGCCACAGCATGTTGCGTCTGGTGATCTGTGCACCGGGCCGGCCACGCGGTCCGGACTGCCGACTGGATCTTGATCAACATCTGGTGCTGTCGTACCGCGCCTTCGTCGGTGACGTACAGCTGTCGAGCTGGGACGGGCTGGTCGGCAAGTACCCGTCGCGCCTGTTCGTACTGCCGCTGGCGCAGGTGATCGACGAATACACCAAGACCGAACTGCGCAGCCTCGCTTCGGTCCCGCTGAATCTCTCGCGCAGCGAAATCGAGGGCGTGGTCGAACACGCCGCCGAAATGCACTGGAGCTACGACGGCAATTACTTCTTCCTCTCCAACAACTGTGCGGTGGAAGGCCTGAAACTGCTGCGCAGCGGCAGCAACAACGCCAGGCTCACCGGCCTGGACAGCATCATGCCCAACGGCTTGCTGGAGGTGCTGAAGGGGCGAGGCCTGGCCGACACCAGCGTGCTCGATGATCCGAAAGAGGCGTTGCGCCTGGGTTATCGCTTCGACTCGTTCCGTGATCGTTATCAGGCGATGTTCGATGTGTTGAAGAAGCAATTGCCGATCAAGCAGACAACCGTTGAAGAATGGCTTTCGCTGTCCGCCGAAGAACGTCGCCCATGGTTCGAACGGGCTGACCTGCGCACCAGCGCCGCGCTGTTGTTGCTGGAGCAAGCCAGTTTCCGCCGCCAATTGCTGTTGGCTCAGGATGAGGTCAAGCAACGCTACCTCGGCGCCCGTGAGCTGGAAAACGGTGGCATGGACAAGGCCAACGCGACGTTGCAGCAGATTCTCGCCAACAGCGGCTTTCTCAGCCGACCGGCAGAATTGCTCGACTCCCGAGGTTATGGCCTGCCGCAACCAAGCGAATTCAGCCGACTGGAAGCAGAAAGCAGCCAGCGCCAGAAACAATTGCTGGCCCTGACCGGCGATCTCGATAAGGAAGTACGCGCATTGCTCGAGCCCAAACGAGCAGCCGAAATTGCGGCCAGCGAGGCCAACGTGAAACAGATCGGCGAGCATCTGCGCAAACTGCACAAAGCCTCGGGCGGACTGGAACTGCCCTGAAAAAAACACAGGCCCTGAAAACAAAAGACCGCAGCCGGTAAAGGCTGCGGTCTTTTTTATTGCCTGACGATCAGTACAGAACGCCATCCAGTACTTCGTAAACGACCCCGCTGCCCACCGCGATCAGCACGATGTCACCGCCAGCACGACGCCATTCATAACCCGGGTAATACGGCAGACGACTCAACGCCCGGTTATCCAGCCGCTCGCCGTAATAGCCATGGGGCAGCGGTCGGCCACGGACCAGATGGATGCCTGGAGGAGGCGGCGCACCGCGAACGAAATAGCCATGATTGTCACGGATCACCTGACGCACCGGGCCGAAATCCCGAGGCGGCGGGCCGCCGCGATGGTTGCTTTGCCAATCATGGTGTTCGCCACCTCGATTGTCGTAGTGGCCCTGCTGCGGGCCGCCGTGGTCGTGATCGTCGCGCGGATCGGCGCTGGCCAGCAGCGGCGTCGCGCTGATCATCAGCACGCCCAGACTGGCAATCAGACGTTTCGGCATTTTCATCGGGTCTTTCCTCACTGCACTGACAGCAAAAAGGGATTCAGAACGTGGTTCTGAATCCCTCGGTCTTGCTCAATTAGTCTGTGCCGCGAGGCCCTAATTCCTCTGTATCAGGAACTTTACCTTCAGCTGACGCGAGCCTTACGCACGCCTTCGGACAGCGCCGAACACAGGCTCAGCACGCCGTCGATGGCCTGGTCCGGCGTGGTCGCGTTGGCGATGTGATCGATCAGCGCCGAGCCCACCACCACACCATCGGCCAGACGCGCGATGGACGCGGCCTGCTCCGGCGTGCGGATACCGAAACCGATGCTGATCGGCAGATCGGTATGACGACGCAGACGCGCCACCGCTTCCTCGACGTGTTCCAGAGTCGCCGCACCGGCACCGGTCACACCGGCAACCGACACGTAGTAAACGAAGCCGGAGCTGCCGTTCAACACTTTCGGCAGACGCGCATCATCGGTGGTCGGGGTGGTCAGGCGGATGAAGTCGATGCCCGCTGCCTGGGCCGGGTCGCACAGCTCCGAGTTGTGCTCCGGTGGCATGTCGACCACGATCAGGCCATCAACGCCGGCCTCTTTGGCTTCGGCGATGAAGCGCTCGACGCCGAACTTGTGGATCGGGTTGAAGTAACCCATCAGCACCAGCGGCGTGTCGCTGTTGTCCTTGCGGAACTCGCGAACCATTTGCAGGGTTTTGATCAGGTTCTGCTTGGCGCCCAAAGCACGGATGTTCGCCAGCTGAATCGCCGGGCCGTCGGCCATCGGGTCGGTGAACGGCATGCCCAGTTCGATCACGTCGGCACCGGCTTTCGGCAGGCCTTTGAGGATTGCCAGCGAGGTGTCGTAGTCCGGGTCGCCAGCAGTGACGAAGGTCACCAGGGCGGCGCGATTCTGTTCCTTGAGTTCGGCAAAACGGGTTTGCAGGCGGCTCATCAGTGTTTCTCCTGCTTCGATTGCTCTTGTTGAGAGTGTTCCATGTGGTGCATGACGGTCTGCATGTCTTTGTCGCCGCGGCCGGACAGGTTGACCACCATCAGGTGATCCTTCGGCAGTTTCGGTGCGCGTTTGAATACTTCGGCCAACGCATGAGCGCTTTCCAATGCAGGGATGATCCCCTCGAGGCGGCAGCATTTGTGGAACGCATCAAGGGCTTCGTCGTCGGTCACCGAGGTGTACTGGACGCGGCCGATGTCATGCAACCACGCGTGCTCAGGGCCGATGCCCGGATAGTCGAGGCCGGCGGAAATCGAGTGGGCGTCGATGATCTGGCCATCGTCGTCCTGCAGCAGGAAGGTACGGTTGCCGTGCAGCACACCCGGTACGCCGCCGTTGAGGCTGGCCGCGTGTTTGCCGGTCTCGATGCCGTAACCGGCGGCTTCGACGCCGATGATCTCGACGCTCTTGTCATCAAGGAACGGGTGGAACAGGCCCATGGCGTTGGAACCGCCACCGATGCACGCCACCAGGCTGTCCGGCAGACGACCTTCCTGAGCTTGCAGCTGATCGCGGGTTTCCTTGCCGATCACGGCCTGGAAGTCGCGAACCATGGCTGGATAAGGGTGCGGACCGGCCACGGTGCCGATCAGGTAGAAGGTGCTGTCGACGTTGGTCACCCAGTCACGCAGCGCTTCGTTCATTGCGTCTTTCAGGGTGCCGGTGCCGGCGACCACCGGGATCACCTCGGCGCCCAGCAGCTTCATGCGGAACACATTGGCCTGCTGACGTTCGATGTCAGTGGTGCCCATGTAGATCACGCAGTCCAGACCGAAACGCGCAGCCACGGTGGCGGTGGCCACGCCGTGCATGCCGGCGCCGGTCTCGGCGATGATGCGTTTCTTGCCCATGCGCCGCGCCAGCAGGATCTGGCCGATGCAGTTGTTGATCTTGTGCGCGCCGGTGTGGTTCAGCTCTTCGCGCTTGAGGTAGATCTTGGCGCCACCGCAGAACTCGGTCAGGCGCTCGGCGAAATACAGCGGGCTCGGACGTCCGACGTAGTCGCGCTGGAAGTAGGCCAATTCCTCTTTGAACGCCGGATCTTCCTTGGCCGCTTCGTATTCACGAGCCAGGTCGAGGATCAACGGCATCAGGGTTTCGGCAACGTAACGGCCGCCGAACGAGCCAAACAGGCCGTTGGCGTCAGGGCCGTTACGCAGATCGGAGGTGTTCGAAGTCTGGGTCATGGTTCGCTCCAGCGGATTTCACGAGAAGACAATGGCGTTCACTCTACCCCTGACCTTCCAGACTGAAAACCGATAAGATCGCCACAACCTGTCAGGAAAACTCACAGATATCATGAGCCATGACCTCCCCCCGCTGAACGCCCTGCGCGCCTTCGAAGCCACCGCCCGCCTGAACAGTGTCAGCCAGGCTGCGGAGCAACTGCACGTGACTCACGGTGCGGTCAGCCGCCAGCTCAAGGTGCTGGAAGAGCATCTCGGCGTCAGTCTTTTCGTCAAGGACGGTCGTGGCCTGAAACTCACAGATGCCGGCATCCGTCTGCGCGATGCCAGCGGCGAGGCGTTCGACCGCTTGCGCAGCGTTTGCGCCGAACTGACCCAAAGCACCGCCGATGCGCCGTTCGTACTCGGTTGCTCCGGTAGCTTGCTGGCTCGCTGGTTCATTCCCCGACTGGGAAGGCTGAATGCCGATCTGCCGGACTTGCGTCTGCACCTGTCCGCCGGTGAAGGCGATCTCGACCCGCGTCGCCCGGGACTGGATGCATTGCTGCTGTTCGCCGAACCGCCATGGCCGGCGGACATGCAGGTGTACGAGCTGGCCAGCGAGCGAATCGGCCCGGTCATGAGTCCGCTGTTCAGCGGCTACCAGCGGCTGCAATCGGCACCGCCCATCGCCCTGCTCGACGAACCCTTGCTGCACACGACTTCTCGCCCGCAAGCCTGGCCAAGCTGGGCGCAGCAAAGCGGCCTCGACGCCAAGGCGTTGAAACTGGGGCAAGGTTTCGAGCACTTGTATTACTTGCTGGAAGCGGCCGTCGCCGGGTTGGGCGTGGCGATCGCGCCGGAACCGCTGGTGACCGAAGACTTGAAGGCCGGACGCCTGGTCGCGCCATGGGGCTTCAGTGAAACCCCGGCGCAACTGGCGTTGTGGCTACCCAAGCGCGCCGCAGACGGGCGCGCCCGGCAATTGGCGCAGTGGCTCAGGAACGAGCTGCGCCAGGCAGATCACTCGCCGCGCTTGAACAGCAAGTAAGCGGCCAGCAGACCCAGCGCACCGACCGCCACACCGGCAGTCGTCCACGGGTGTTCCTGCGCGTAATCGCGGGTGGCGATACCGGTCTCGCGGGTTTTGACTTTGACTTCTTCGTAGGCATCGCTGAGCAGGCTGCGCGAATGTTTCAGCGCACTTTCGGCATTGCTTTTCAGCGCCTTGAGGGTCTTGCGCGACTCGTCAGAAGCGTCGTCCTTCAGGCTTTCCAACGACTTGAGCAGACTCTCGATCTCCGCTTCCATGCTTTGCAACGAGGCTTTGCGTAACGAGGTGTTGGCCATGGTGGCTCTCCTGCATTGGTGATGAGTGGCGTGTGTTGTTTGGGACTTCACGGGTTCTGGAAAGTGCAGAAAATCTGAACTTCCCTTCGCCCAAGTCGCCGAAATCAACACGGCAAATCGCTGCTAGGCTCAATTGCACACTTCAAGGAGAACACCATGAGTGACCATCACACCTACAAGAAAGTCGAGCTGGTCGGCTCGTCCACCAGCAGCATCGAAGACGCTATCAACAACGCATTGGCGGAAGCCGCCAAGAGCATCAAGCATCTGGAATGGTTCGAAGTGACCGAAACCCGAGGCCACATCAAGGACGGCAAAGCGGCGCACTTTCAAGTGACCCTGAAAGTAGGGTTCCGGATTGCCAGCAGCTGAGTTTGGTCTACGCTTCTGAACTTGCGCGCTGGCCGAGTGCCATAGGAATGGCAATGCGCTACGAGGTGAGTGCATCGAGCGAACGGCTCGATGCCTGCCTTTTTTAATCCGACCAGGGAGTGCGACCGATGAAGAAGTTCATGTTGGCAGTAGGTTTGTTGAGCCTTGCGGGTGGTGCGTTTGCTGCCGGCAAGCCTTGTGAAGAACTGAAGGCTGAAATCGCGGCCAAGCTGGATGCCAAGGGCGTTTCCGGGTATTCGCTGGAGATTGTCGACAAGGGTGCGGCCAGTGGCGGCAAAGTCGTCGGCACCTGCGAAGGCGGCGCCAAAGAGATCGTCTACACCCGCGGCTGATCACGCCGGAAAAACGAAAGCCGACGCAATGCGTCGGCTTTTTTGTTCGCGGCGATCGGGCTCAGCCCTTCATGACTTGCGCCAGCAGCTCGTAGGAATGCAGGCGATCGGCGTGTTCATACAGGTCGCAGGTGAAGATCAGCTCATCAGCCTGAGTCTGTTCGATCAGCACTTCGAGTTTCGCGCGGATTTTCTGCGGACTGCCGACCATCGCCAGACCGAGGAAATCACCCACCGCCTCACGCTCGTGGGGCAGCCACAGGCCGTCCATGGTTTTCACCGGTGGGCGCTGCACCAGACTTTGCCCACGCATCAGCGCGAGAATTCGCTGGTACACCGAGGTCGCCAGGTAATCAGCCTGTTCATCGGTATCGGCCGCCACCAGCGGCACGCCGAGCATCACGTACGGTTTGTCGAGTACCGCCGATGGCTTGAAGTGATTGCGGTAGACGCGAATCGCCTCATGCATGAAGCGCGGTGCGAAATGCGAGGCGAAGGCGTAGGGCAAACCGCGCTCGCCGGCCAGTTGTGCACTGAACAGACTGGAACCGAGCAGCCAGATCGGCACGTTGGTGCCGGTGCCCGGCATCGCGATCACGCGCTGATCCGGGGTGCGCGGACCGAGGAAGCGCGCCAGCTCAGCCACGTCTTCCGGGAAATCATCGGCACTGCCGGAGCGCTCACGGCGCAAGGCGCGGGCGGTCATCTGGTCGGAACCCGGCGCACGCCCCAGACCGAGGTCGATCCGTCCCGGATACAGGCTTTCGAGGGTGCCGAACTGCTCGGCGATCACCAATGGTGCGTGGTTGGGCAGCATCACGCCGCCGGAGCCGACCCGGATGGTCGACGTGCCGCCGGCCAGATAGCCCAGCAACACCGAGGTGGCAGAACTGGCGATGCCGTCCATATTGTGGTGCTCGGCGACCCAGAACCGCGTGTAGCCAAATTTCTCGACATGCTGCGCCAGGTCCAGCGAGTTGTGCAGCGACTGGGCCGGGCTGCCGTTCTCGCGCACCGGCACCAGATCGAGGGTGGAAAATTTTACGTCGGACAGTTGCTTCATAAACCTGCATCTCCGATTGAGGGCGCAGGTGTGTTCTTGGCGAACGCAAACCTGCCCAATTCATAAGCGTGTTCTGTGCAATGAGGGCATATACCCGAGTTTCAATAGCCGATCCGAAATTTCCTACTAAAAAAGTCAACGATTCACTTGGGCTGAACTTTGTTCCGGCGTCTATCCTCAGAAGCCTTGCAGGCAAAAACCACGACGGCGCGGCGTCTCGCGCCCGATTTGAAGGAGGCACACATGGCTATCGTGAAGAAGGCATCCGCGCATTGGGAAGGTGACCTGAAAACCGGCATCGGCTCGATTTCCACCGAAACCGGCGTCCTGCGCGAAGCACCCTACGGCTTCAAGGCCCGCTTCGAGGGCGGCAAGGGCACCAATCCGGAAGAACTGATCGGCGCCGCCCATGCGGGCTGTTTCTCCATGGCGTTTTCGATGATTCTCGGTGACGCCGGGCTCAAGGCCGACAGCATCGACACCCAGGCCGAGGTCACGCTGGATCAGGTGGATGGCGGCTTTGCGATCACCGCAGTGAAACTGATCCTCAAGGCAAAAATTCCGGGAGCGACCCAGGCGCAGTTCGAAGAGCTGAGCAACAAGGCCAAGGAAGGTTGCCCGGTGTCCAAGGTGCTGAATGCGAAGATCAGTCTCGACGCATCGCTGGTCAGCTGACTGCTTTGAGCCTAATCAGAACCCGCCAGGCAAAAATGTGGTCGAATAAATGACAGCAGCTTTCGCGCATCTTCGTGCGCGCTGCTTCGATGGAGCTTCAACCATGAAACGTTTTGCCTTGGCGGTTATCTGTGGCGTGCTGGCAACGTCGGCCTTCGCAGCGCCCAAAGACTGCGAAGAACTCAAGCAAGAGATCGAAATCAAGATTCAGGCGAACGCCGTGCCCTCCTACACCCTGGAGATAGTCTCCAAGGAAGAGGCTGAAAAACACGACATCGCCATGATCGTCGGCACCTGCGACAACGGCACCAAAGCCATCATCTATCAGAAGAACGACCGCTGATACGCATCAGATGATGCAGTTGACTTCGCGGTCCTCGGCGACGATTTCCCGCTTGTCGTTGTACAGGCGGGCACTCGGGGTAAACGCCAGCGAACGGCCTTCGAGCAAGTAACGCTGGCCTGCCTCGAAATGATCGTAGCGGATGGTCAGATAGCACAGCCGCTCAACGGGGCCGGTCATCAGGCTGCCGCCTCCGCCGAACACTTCAAAGTCGAAGCGTACCCGTAGCTCGTGGCTGCCGGGCGTGACTTGGAAGAAACGCCCGTCAGTCAGCCGCCTGTTGTCGAGACGCTCGGCCATCAGCAGTTTTCCGCCGGGGGTTGGCGTGGAGAATTCGACCCAGGCCATGTTCGGATCGACGGGGGGCAACGATGTCTGGCACCCGGCGAGTACGCCTGCGGCCAGCAACAGCATCAACGTGCGCATGATGGATGTCCGTGAGTTCGGACATCCAGCATAACGCCGATCAGGTTCGCTGGCAGCCCGCTGGCGTGCCCTGGCCCACCACGTTGCGTTGTTGGTCATAGAGCTTGGCCCACGGACGGAAACCGATGCTACCCGCCTGCAACTGATACCGCTGGCCAGCGTTGAAATCCTTGAATTTCACGTTCAACTGACAATCGCGCCACAGCGGCTCGGCATCCGGGCCGATGTTGGTCGCCTCGACCGGGAATTGATAACGAACCGTCAGTTCATGGCTGCCGGGCTGCACTTCGAAGTAACGATGATCGACGGAAGCCTTGTTGTCGACTTCCAGCGCCTGCAACGCCGTGTCCTGTTGCCGGGCATCCAGATCGATCCAGGCTTGCGAGGGGTCAGGGGTCGGCATTCCGAATCCGGCACAACCGGCCAGCGTCAGCACGCTTCCTGTCAGTATCAACATGCGCATAGCGGAGCTCCAATGGGCGGGATAGTCTTGAGCAGACTTTCCGGGGGGATTTCTTATTTTGATCAGGCCGCTTCCAAGCCATGGGTTACTTGATCGCGTTTTGCGGGTTTTGTTTCCGGGTGTGATGATTTTGTTGCTCAGCGGTTGCTCAAGCCTGAGCTATTACAGCCAGCTGGCCAGCGGTCAGCTGCAGCTTTTGCGGGCGCGGGAGCCGGTGGCCAAGGTGATCGCCGACCCGACTCGCGATGCCAAACTGCGCACTCATCTCGCCCAGTCACAAAAAGCCCGGGCCTTCGCCAGTGAACACCTGCACCTGCCGGACAACCAAAGCTATCGCCTCTACGCCGACATCGGTCGGCCGTTTGTCGTGTGGAATGTGTTCGCCACCCCGGAGTTTTCCCTGAGCCCGCAGAACCATTGCTTCCCGATTGCCGGTTGCGTGGCCTACCGCGGCTATTACAGCCAGAGCGCGGCGCGGGGCGAAGCTGCGATTCAGCGCCTGCAAGGCATGGACGTGTCGATCGGCGGCGTCGAGGCCTACTCGACCCTCGGCTGGTTCAACGACCCGATCCTCAATTCGATGATGGGCTGGGGCGACGAGCGTCTGGCGACGCTGATCTTCCATGAGCTGGCCCACCAGCGCTTCTATGTGAAAGACGACACCGAGTTCAACGAGTCCTTCGCGACCTTCGTCGAGCAGGAAGGTACGCGGCAGTGGCGAGCGTTTCGGGGCTTGCCCCCGGAAAACGACTCGAAACTGAAGCAGCGGGATCAATTCATTCAGCTGATCCTCGACACCCGTTCACGCCTCGAAAAACTCTATGCACAACCATTGGCGACAGCGCAGATGCGCGAGCGCAAGGCGGCGGAGTTCGAACGGTTTCGACAGGATTACCGAGCGATGCGCGATGACCAGTGGGCCGGCGACAAACGCTATGACGCCTGGGTCAATGCGCCGTTGAACAACGCACGGCTATTGCCGTTCGGGCTGTATGACCAGTGGGTGCCGGCGTTTGCGGCGTTGTTCAGGCAGGTTGGTGGGGATTGGGTCAGGTTTTACGCAGAGGTCGAAAAGTTGGGTGGCTTGCCGGTCGTTGAGCGTAAGTCGGCTTTGAAAGTGCTGGCAGGCTCATAAACCTACAGCGGCTTTCAGGCCCATCGCGAGCAGGCTCGCTCCCACAGGAAACCGAGTTCCGGTACTGAAACGCGGTCACTGTGGGAGCGAGCCTGCTCGCGATGGCTGATTCATCAGCGCCGCAAAAATGCCTGATGCAACTGATCCAAAGTCTCGAAGTGATAAGCCGGCGCCTCGGCATTCAACTCTTCAAAACTGCCAAACCCATAACCAACAGCCGCCGCATCCAGCCCGTTGCTGCGAGCACCGATCAGGTCGTGCTTGCGGTCACCGATCATCAGCGTATTGGCCGGATCCAGCCCTTCCTCGGCCATCAGGTGCGCAATCAGCTCGACCTTGTTGGTACGGGTGCCGTCCAGTTCGCTGCCGTAGATCACCTTGAAGTGTCTGGCGAAATCAAAGTGCCGGGCGATTTCCCGGGCGAACACCCACGGCTTCGACGTCGCGATATACAGCTGACGGCCCTGGCCGCTCAGGGTTTCCAGCAACGGCGTGACGCCCTCGAACACCCGATTCTCGTACAGGCCGGTGACCTTGAAGCGCTCGCGATAGAAATTCACCGCCTCCCAGGCTTTCGCTTCATCAAAACCATAAAACTGCATGAACGCCTGCAACAGCGGCGGGCCGATGAAGTGTTCCAGCTTGGTCAGGTCCGGCTCATCGATGCCGAGCTTGCTCAAGGCGAACTGAATGGAACGGGTGATGCCCTCACGCGGATCGGTAAGGGTGCCATCGAGGTCGAACAGTACGGTCTGGTAATGCATGAAAAATCCCGGGCAATAGAGAGAAAAATCAGAGCTGGTCGTAGCCTTCGGCCAGATGCAGGTCCTTGAGCTTCACGTAGTTCGCCGCGCTGTAGGTGAAAAAGGCGTTTTCCTTGTCGGTCAGCGGACGGACCTGTTTCACCGGACTGCCCACGTACAGGAAACCGCTTTCCAGGCGTTTGCCCGGTGGCACGAGACTGCCGGCGCCGATGATCACATCGTCCTCGACCACCGCGCCGTCCATGACGATGCTGCCCATGCCGATAAGTACGCGGCTGCCGACCGTACAGCCATGCAGCATGACCTTGTGGGCGATGGTCACGTCATCGCCAATCAGCAGCGGAAAACCGTCCGGGTTGAACGGGCCAGCGTGAGTGATGTGCAACACACAACCATCCTGCACGCTGGTGCGCGCGCCGATGCGGATGCGGTGCATGTCGCCGCGGATCACGGTCAGCGGCCACACGGAGCTGTCTTCGCCGATTTCGACGTCGCCGATCACCACCGCGGAGCCGTCGACAAAAGCGCCTGGGCTCAAGCGTGGGGTGTGATTCTGGTACTTGCGAAGGGACACGATTAGTTCTCTCTCTGTCGCCGATAGCTGCGGTGGGTGTCGATTGTAATTAAGATGGGCGCATGTTTCTTCCAGCCAAGGTGCCAACCGTGAGCGTGAACAACCCTCTTCTGCAGTCCTACGACCTGCCGCCGTTCTCCGCGATCCGTGCCGAACACGTGCAGCCGGCCATCGAAACCATCCTGGCCGACAACCGCGCCGCCATCGCCGAAGTCCTCAAGACCCAGGGCCAGAACCCGACCTGGGCCGGGCTGGTGCTGGCGATGGACGAACTCAATGATCGCCTGGGCGCAGCCTGGAGTCCGGTCGGCCACCTCAATGCCGTGTGCAACAGCGCCGAACTGCGTGAAGCCTACGAGTCGTGCCTGCCGGCGTTGAGCGCCTATTCCACCGAAATGGGCCAGAACCGCGAACTGTTCCAGGCTTATGAAGCCCTGGCCAACAGCCCGGAAGCCGCCGGTTTCGACGTGGCGCAAAAAACCATTCTGGAACACGCCCTGCGCGATTTCCGTCTGTCGGGCATCGACCTGCCGGAAGCCGAGCAGAAGCGCTATGCCGAAGTGCAGAGCAAGCTGTCCGAGCTGGGCAGCCGCTTCTCCAACCAGTTGCTCGACGCCACTCAGGCCTGGACCAAGCACTTGACCGACGAAGCCGCCCTCGCCGGCCTGACCGATTCGGCCAAGGCGCAAATGGCCGCTGCGGCACAGGCCAAAGGCCTCGACGGCTGGCTGATCACCCTGGAATTCCCGAGCTACTACGCGGTGATGACCTACGCCCAGGACCGTGCGCTGCGTGAAGAAGTCTACGCCGCCTACTGCACCCGTGCGTCGGATCAAGGCCCGAACGCCGGCCAGAACGACAACGGCCCGGTGATGGGCGAAATCCTCGACCTGCGTCAGGAGCTGGCCAAGCTGCTCGGTTTCTCCAGCTTCTCCGAGCTGAGCCTGGCCACCAAAATGGCCGAGTCCAGCGATCAGGTGCTGAGCTTCCTGCGCGATCTGGCCAAGCGCAGCAAACCGTTTGCCGCCCAGGATCTGCAACAGCTCAAGGCTTACGCCGCCGAGCAAGGCTGCGCCGATCTGCAAAGCTGGGACAGCGGTTTCTACGGTGAAAAACTCCGTGAACAACGCTACAGCGTCGCCCAGGAAACCCTGCGCGCCTACTTCCCGATCGACAAAGTGCTCGGCGGCCTGTTCGCCATCGTTCAGCGTCTGTACGGCATCGAAATCGCCGAACTGAAAGGCTTCGACACCTGGCACCCGGACGTTCGCCTGTTCGAAATCAAGGAAAACGGCCAGCACGTCGGTCGCTTCTTCTTCGACCTCTACGCTCGCGCCAACAAGCGCGGCGGTGCCTGGATGGACGGCGCCCGCGACCGTCGCCGCACCGTCGACGGCGTGCTGCAAAGCCCGGTGGCCAACCTGGTGTGCAACTTCACCCCGGCCGACAGCGGCAAGCCTGCGCTGCTGACCCACGATGAAGTGACCACCCTGTTCCACGAATTCGGCCACGGCCTGCATCACCTGCTGACCCGCGTCGAGCATGCCGGCGTGTCCGGCATCAACGGCGTGGCGTGGGATGCGGTCGAGCTGCCGAGCCAGTTCATGGAAAACTGGTGCTGGGAGCCGGAAGGCCTCGCGCTGATTTCCGGCCACTACGAAACCGGCGAGCCGCTGCCACAGGATCTGCTGGAAAAAATGCTCGCGGCGAAGAACTTCCAGTCCGGCCTGATGATGGTGCGCCAACTGGAATTCTCGCTGTTCGACTTCGAACTGCACGCCACCCACGGTGACGGCCGCAGCGTCGCGCAGGTGCTCGAAGGCGTGCGTGACGAGGTGTCGGTGATGCGTCCGCCGGCCTACAACCGCTTCCCGAACAGCTTCGCCCACATCTTCGCCGGCGGTTACGCGGCGGGTTACTACAGCTACAAGTGGGCGGAAGTACTGTCGGCAGATGCCTTCTCGAAGTTCGAAGAGGACGGCGTGCTGAATGCCGACACCGGTCGCGCCTTCCGCGAAGCGATCCTGGCCCGCGGTGGTTCGCAGGCGCCGATGGTGCTGTTCGTCGACTTCCGTGGCCGTGAGCCGTCGATTGACGCACTCTTGCGCCACAGCGGCCTGAGTGAGGACGCGGCAGCATGAGTGAGGCACCCGTGAAGACCAAAAAACGCTTTATCGCCGGGGCGGTCTGCCCGGCGTGCAGCGAGCCGGACAAACTGATGATGTGGAGCGAGGACGATGTCCCGCACCGCGAATGTGTGGCGTGCGGCTACAGCGATACGCTGAATGCCCAAGGGCTGTCGGTGCCGAAAGAGCTGGGCACGCGGGTCAACACCAGCGCGCTCAAGCCTGCCCCGGACAAAACGGTTCAGGCGGTGCAGTTCTTCCCGAATCCGAAGTTGAAGAAAAAGCCCGACGAGCAGCACTGATCCTCAATCACCTTCCCCGATTCGTCGGTGGAAGGTGGTATTGGCTTAACACCTTTCCCCCGCACTTGCTTCGTAGGCTGGCCCTCTACGCCACGCCTCGAAGGAAGCTGCCATGCCCGACACCAATCCCCTCCTGCAACACTGGACGCTGCCACCGTGGCCAGCGATTAGCACCGAGCACCTGCTGCCGGCGGTCACCAGCATCATTGCGGACAACCAAAGAATCATCGCCCAGGTGATCGCCAGTCAGACCGAACATCCCGGCTGGGATGATCTGGTACTGAGCATCGACGAGGCCGACGCGCGCCTCGGTGAAGTCCGCTCGATTCTTGAAACGTTATCGATGGTCAGATCCGACGATGCGGTCTGGCTCGTTGAAAGCGCCAAGGCGCATCTGGCGATCAATCAGTATCGCTCCGATAAAGCCCGCAATCGCCCGTTGTACGAGGCTTACCAGCGTCTGGCGCAGAGCTCGATAGCCGGCAGTTTCGATGAGTCGCGCAACATCGCACTGTCGCGGATTCTGCGTCGTTTCAAGCAGTCGGGCATCGAGCTTCCTGCTGAACAGCAACAGGAACTGGCACGGTTGAACCGCGAGATCGGCGGGCTGGAATACGTGTTTCTGGAAAACCTCGATCGCTGGACCGAGGCGTGGAGCAAACGTGTAGACGACATTGCGTTGCTTGCGGGCCTGTCGCCGGCGATGAAGAATCGGCTGGCACTTGCCGCACGTCAGGCCGGCCATGACGGCTGGCTGATTCGGCTGGACCAGAACACCTGCCAGCACATCCTCAAGTACGCCGAGAACCGCGCCTTGCGGGAGGAGTGCTACGTTGCCTACATGACCCGCGCCTCCGATCGGGGCCCACTGGCCGGCCGCTTCGATAACGGCCCGGTGCTGAAGACGCTGCTCGCCTTGCGCCAGCAGAAAGCCCGTTTACTCGGCCACGAAAACGCCGCACTACTGAGTCTGGCCAAAAACAGCGCCGGGACAACGGCATGGGTTAGTAGTTTTCTACAGCGTCAGGCGTCGCAACTGGCACCTACCCTCGCGCAGGATGCAGCGCAACTGGCAGCCTTCGCGCAGCAACGCGGGATCGACCGGGTCCAGCCGTGGGATGAAGACTTCCTGGCCGAACAATGGCGCCAACAGCAGTTTCCCGGTGCGCTGGAAAACCTGCGTGATTACTTTCCGCTCGAGGGCACCCTGCGCAGGCTCTTTCTGTTCTGCGAACGGATGTTCGGGATCCGCATCGTCGAGCGGTCCGGTGGCGGCCACTGGCATGACGATGTGCGCCTGCTGGAAATCAGCGAGCATGAACAGGTCATCGGCTACATCTACCTCGATCCGTTTCATCGCGACAACGCGGTGGACTTCCCCGGCACCTCTACGCTACGCAACCGCCGGATCAACGCCGAAGGTCGCCCGGCGCTGCCGATTGCCCTGCTCTACAGCAATTTCACACCGGCCACCGACACCCATCCGTGCCGGCTCGAAATCGACGATCTGCGGGTGCTGTTTCATGAATTTGGCCATTGCCTCCAGCACGTGCTGACTCGCTCGCCCCATCACAGCCTGTCCGGCATCCTGCAACTGGGGCATGAAGCGGCGGAGTTTTCCGGGCAATTGTTCGAGCAGTGGTGTCTGTCGCGAGAGTTTGTGCGGTGGCTCGGCGCGCATTTTCAGACCGGCGAACGCTTGAGCGCCGTACGGGTCGACGCGGCACTGTCAGCTGCTCAGGCCCACTCCAGCCGGCAGCAGGCCTTGTTGCTGATGGGGGCGATGATTGATTTCGAGCTGCACCTGAGCCACGGCGATGGGCGCTCGGTCGAGGAGGTCTGCACCGACGTGCAGCGCAGCCTGAGTCCTCTGCAACTGCCGGGCGATCACCGGTTTGCCAATGGATTCGATTACATGGTGACCCAGTACGACGCTTCGGTTTACGCCTACGTCTGGTCGGGCGTGCTGGCTCAGGAAGCGTACAAGCGCTTCAACCGGGACTGGGTGTTCAACACGCAAACCGGCCGTGAGTTTCGTGCAACGTTCTTTGCGCCGGGTGCCGGGCGTCCGTTGCTGGACGCAGTGGAAGCGTTCATCGGCCGGCCGGTCGCCGGCCTCGTTGACGGAGGGGTTACTTCAGATTGACCGTCTGAAACCAGCTCTTCATCGAGCACGTGGCAAACGCGCTGGTGCTGCAATCGCCATTGGCCAGCGCGGTGCGCAATTTATCCACATCGGCCTGCATCACGTAGCGCACGCTGTCCCGGAAGTGCCCACTCTCCCCAAACCCGCCCTGGGTCATTTCGTTCAGGGCGTCTTCCTTGCTCCAGCCCTGCACGACGATCCGGTACATCGCCGCCATCAGGCCGGTGCGATCGGAGCCGTGCTTGCAGTGCATCAGCACCGGGCCGTCGGCTTCGGCGGACTGGATGGCACGCAGGGTCTTGAGCACATCGCTGTCGTCCACGTGATTGGTGCGATAGGGCAATTGCACCTGATGGATACCGGGGGCTTTCAGCCAGTTGGAATCCGCTTCCGGCAGGAAGTTGATGACCGTGGCCACCTTCAGGTTGTTCAGCAACGGCACCGCGCCGTCATCGGGGAGCGCACTGCGGTACAGCGTGGGCGACATCTGGAACAGGTTGTATTGCACTTCTACCGGTTGCGCCCACTCGACGGGACGGGAAACCGGAGTTTCCGCGGCCTGAGCGGGAATCCAGCTAAACAGCGCAAGCAGCGACAAATAGAGTACGGAGGAAAAACGCGTCAGGAACATGCTTTACGGCGACCGTGTGGGTTTCGTCAGTGAAGGCCACAGCTTGCGAGCCTCGCAGTCAAATCCCTGTGAGGCGCTTGTAAAAGAATCGTGAAGACACCGGTTCCCTTGGTCGAAAAGCGGTCTTTTTTGGCTGAATCGGTTCATCCGGTTGCTTAGCCTGCTACCATTTGTCACATCATGTTGCAGACGCGTCCCCTTTCTCCCGGTCATTCCGGCCACGTCGCAGCCAGAAAATTCTTGAGCCGTTCGCAGAAACGGCTGACAACCATCAATGCCTGATGAGGTGCATCCCCATGTCAGATGAAGATCGAGACAACCCGCGGCGTGAGTTTTTGCGCAAATCCCTGACCCTGATTCCGGTCGTGACTCTGGCCGGCAGCGGTCTCGGCAGCACGGTGCTGCAAGCAGCGCCCGAAAGCGCGCCTGCCCCCGCCCCGGCAAAATCGGTCGCGGTTGAAGCCAGCACTTATCAGCCAAGCTACTTCACCGCCGAAGAGTGGGCGTTCATCAATGCCGCCGTCGCGCAGTTGATCCCCAACGATGCGCAAGGCCCAGGTGCACTCGAAGCTGGCGTGCCGGAATACATCGACCGTCAGATGAACACCCCGTACGCCGCCGGTGCTCTTTGGTACATGCAGGGCCCGTTCAATGCCGACGCCGCGCCAGAGATGGGCTGGCAGAGCAAACTGGTGCCAAAAGAGATCTATCGCCTCGGCATTGCCGCCACGGATCAGTGGGCAAAATCCATCAACGGTAAAACATTTGCCGAGCAAGACAGCGCTACCCGAGACGATCTGCTCAAGCAGCTTGAAGCCGGAAAACCGCAATTCGACGCGGTTCCGGCGAAGATTTTCTTCAGTCTGCTGCTGCAAAACACCAAGGAAGGGTTCTTCTGCGACCCGATCCACGGCGGCAATAAAGGCATGGTCGGCTGGACCATGATCGGCTTCCCCGGCGCCCGCGCCGATTTCATGGATTGGGTGGAACGCAACGAGCAGTACCCCTTCCCGGCAGTTTCGATTCGCGGCGAGAGGGCGTGAGCATGGCAACGGTAATGAAGAAGGTCGACGCAGTGATCGTCGGTTTCGGCTGGACAGGCGCGATCATGGCCAAGGAGCTGACCGAAGCCGGACTCAACGTGCTGGCGCTGGAACGCGGACCGATGCAGGACACCTACCCGGACGGCAACTATCCCCAGGTGATCGACGAACTCACCTACAGCGTGCGGAAAAAACTCTTCCAGGACGTTTCCAAGGAAACCGTCACCATCCGTCACAGCGTCAACGACATCGCCCTGCCGAACCGCCAACTGGGCGCGTTCCTGCCGGGCAATGGCGTGGGCGGCGCCGGTTTGCACTGGTCGGGCGTGCACTTTCGGGTCGACCCGATCGAGTTGCGCATGCGCAGCCACTACGAAGAGCGCTACGGCAAAAGCTTCATCCCCAAGGACATGACCATCCAGGACTTCGGCGTCAGCTATGAAGAGCTGGAACCGTTCTTCGATTTCGCCGAAAAAGTCTTCGGCACCTCCGGCCAGGCCTGGACCGTGAATGGCCAACTGGTCGGTCAGGGCAAGGGCGGCAACCCGTACGCACCGGATCGCTCGAACCCGTTCCCGCTGGAAGCGCAGAAAAACACGGTTTCCGCACAGCTGTTCGGCAAAGCGGCTACCGAAGTCGGTTACAAACCCTACAACCTGCCTTCCGCCAATACGTCGGGGCCGTACACCAATCCCTACGGCGCGCAGATGGGCCCGTGCAACTTCTGCGGTTTCTGCAGCGGTTACGTTTGCTACATGTATTCCAAAGCGTCGCCGAACGTGAACATTCTGCCGGCGCTGAAGCCGCTGCCGAATTTCGAACTGCGGCCGAACGCCCACGTTCTGCGGGTCAACCTCGACAGCACCAAAACCAAAGCCACCGGCGTCACCTACATCGACGGCCAGGGTCGCGAGATCGAACAACCGGCGGATCTGGTGATCCTCGGCGCGTTCCAGTTGCACAACGTACGCCTGATGCTGCTTTCCGGCATCGGCAAACCCTACGACCCGGTCAGCGGTGAAGGCGTGGTCGGGCGCAACTTCGCCTACCAGAACATGGCCACCATCAAGGCGTTCTTCGACAAGGACACCCACACCAACAACTTCATCGGTGCCGGCGGCAACGGTGTGGCGGTGGATGACTTCAACGCCGACAACTTCGATCACGGGCCGCATGGCTTCGTCGGTGGCTCGCCGATGTGGGTCAACCAGGCCGGCAGCCGACCGATCGCCGGCACCTCCAACCCGCCGGGCACCCCGGCCTGGGGCAGTGCGTGGAAACGCGCGACCGCCGATTACTACACCCATCAGGTGTCGATGGACGCCCACGGCGCGCATCAGTCCTACCGTGGCAACTACCTCGATCTGGACCCGGTGTACCGCGATGCCTACGGCATGCCGCTGCTGCGGATGACGTTCGACTGGCAGGAAAACGACATCAAGATGAACCGCTTCATGGTCGAGAAAATGGGCAAGATCGCCGAGGCCATGGGCCCGAAAGCCATCGCAGTGATCGGCAAGAAAGTCGGCGACCACTTCAACACCGCGTCGTACCAGACCACCCACCTCAACGGTGGCGCGATCATGGGCACCGATCCGAAGACCAGCGCGCTGAACCGCTACCTGCAGAGCTGGGACGTGCACAACGTATTCGTCCCGGGCGCCTCGGCATTCCCGCAAGGCCTGGGCTACAACCCGACCGGCCTGGTTGCCGCGCTGACCTACTGGTCGGCGAAAGCGATCCGCGAGCAATACCTGAAAAACCCCGGCCCGCTGGTTCAGGCTTAAGGAGCGATGACCATGAAGACTCTCGTTATCGCGACCCTCGCGCTGCTCGGCAGCACGGCCGTTCATGGCGCCGAAGTTGATCAATCCTTGATCAAGCAAGGCGAATACCTCGCCCGTGCCGGCGACTGCGTGGCCTGCCACACGGCCAAGGATGGCAAGCCGTTCGCCGGTGGCCTGCCGATGGAAACCCCGATCGGCACGATCTACTCGACCAACATCACCCCGGATAAAACCGGCGTCGGTGACTACAGCTTCGAGGATTTCGACCAGGCCGTGCGCCATGGCGTGGCCAAAAACGGCAGTACCTTGTACCCGGCGATGCCGTACCCGTCCTACGCCCGTGTCAGCGAAACCGACATGCAGGCGCTTTACGCCTACTTCATGCACGGCGTGGAACCGGTGGCGCAAGAGAACAAGGCCAGCGACATCCCGTGGCCACTGAGCATGCGCTGGCCGCTGATGGGCTGGCGCTGGCTGTTCGCACCGAAGGTCGAGGATTACAAAGCCGCGTCGGACGATGCCGTCGTCAGCCGTGGGGCGTATCTGGTGGAAGGCCTCGGACATTGCGGCGCCTGCCATACGCCACGGGCCCTGACCATGCAGGAAAAATCCCTGAGCGCGGCCGAAGGCAGCAGTTTTCTGTCAGGCAGTGCGCCGCTGGAAGGCTGGATCGCCAAGAGCCTGCGCGGCGACCACAAGGACGGTCTCGGCAGCTGGAGCGAAGAACAACTGGTGCAGTTCCTCAAAACCGGTCGCAGCGACCGCAGCGCGGTGTTCGGTGGCATGAGCGACGTGGTCACCCACAGCATGCAGTACATGACCGACGCCGACCTGACCGCGATTGCCCGCTACCTGAAATCGCTGCCGGCCAATGATCCTGCCGACCAGCCGCACCAGTACGACGAGAAAGCCGCCAAGGCACTCTGGAACGGTGATGACAGTCAACGTGGCGCGTCTGTGTACATCGACAACTGCGCGGCGTGCCACCGCACGGACGGCCACGGCTACACCCGGGTGTTCCCGGCGCTGGCAGGCAATCCGGTGCTGCAATCGGACGACCCGACCTCGCTTATCCACATTGTGCTCAAGGGCGGCACCTTGCCTGCGACGCACGCAGCGCCATCGACCTTCACCATGCCGGGTTTCGCCTGGCGTCTGTCGGATCAGGAAGTGGCGGATGTCGTGAGCTTTATTCGTGGAAGTTGGGGTAACAAGGGCTCCACCGTCACCGCAAAAGATGTTGCCAAGTTACGTACCGACGATATGACTACAACATCAGCCGGTGATCTTGGACAAGTAACAAACCACAACTAAACGCAGTAACCCCTGCATGATCAGTCATGCAGGGGTTATTTATTTAATGGCTGTTACGGATTGGTAATACTGGCATAGGCTTTGGCCAGAGCAACCAGTTTGGCTCGATCCTGCTCACCGATTTCACCGTCACGATCCACATCGTGCTCCAGACGGCCGATGCTGAAGGTATGGCCGCCATCCCGGGAGGTCGCGGTGACAAAAATCGGATCAACCAGCATTTCGGTCTGCACGCCAGCCTCGGCATCCCAGCCCAGTTCCTTACGCGCCAGTTGCATGGAAACCAGTGTATTGGGTTCCGATGGACCGGGCTGCATCAGTTGCAGAAAAATACCGCGCGAATTAAAAAACGACATCATCAAATCCTTTTGTCTTTTATATAGTCAAGTGGTGTGAAGCGAAGTGGATACTACGAACTTGAACAGTAAACGAACAGCCAACTTATGTTTCTTCAATTTGCACAACTACAACTTTAGCTCTAGACAAACTTGCAACTAACCGCTCGATTTATTGATCGACGGCTGAACGGTAGTGGATCATCCGCCACCTTGCGGATACTGTATGCATGTACAGATAAAGGAAATCCGTGATGACCAGCCCATTGCCTCCGCGCGGTCGCGGCACCGCGACCAACCCGCACAACCGCTTCGCGCCGAGTCGTTCGGTGGCCGAGGATGACGGCTGGTTTCAGGAAGTGCCTTTGACCCAGGGCACCGAAGTCAGCTTCGAAACCGCGAAGACCATCATCACCCGCAACACCTCGCCGGACCTGCCCTTCGACCGCTCGATCAATCCCTATCGCGGCTGCGAGCACGGCTGCATTTATTGCTATGCACGACCCAGCCACGCCTATTGGGACATGTCGCCGGGGCTGGATTTCGAAACCAAACTGATCGCCAAAACCAACGCCGCCCAGGTGCTGGAAGAACAGCTGGGGAAAAAAGGCTATCAATGCGCGCCGATCAACCTCGGCTCCAATACCGATCCCTATCAGCCGATCGAACGCGAACACCGGATCACACGCCAGACCCTCGAAGTGCTGCTGCGCTACCGGCATCCGGTGACCATCGTCACCAAGGGCTCGCTGATCCTGCGCGACCTCGACCTGCTCACCGAACTGGCGCAACAACGGCTGGTGGCGGTGATGATCAGCCTGACCACCCTGGACGACGAACTTAAACGCATTCTCGAGCCCCGCGCCGCCGCGCCCAAGGCCCGGTTGCGGGCAATCCGGGTGATGCGCGAGGCGGGGATTCCGGTCGGTGTGCTGTGTTCGCCGATGATTCCGATGATCAACGACAGAGAAATCGAAAGCCTGCTGACCGAAGCCCACGCCGCCGGTGCCCAGAGCGCGGCCTACATGATGCTGCGCCTGCCGCTGGAGGTGGCGCCGCTGTTCGAGGAATGGCTTGAGGCACACTACCCGCAACGTGCGGCGCATGTGCTAAGCCTGATCCGCCAGAGCCGTGGCGGTGAGCTTTACGACAGCCGTTTCGGTGCCCGGATGCGCGGCGAGGGGCCGTTCGCCGACCTGCTCGCCCAGCGCTTCGCCAAAGCGCTGAAACGCCTGGGCCTCAATCACCGCGAAGGCTTCAACCTCGATTGCACGGCCTTCTGTCCACCGGGTCGCCAGATGGCGCTGATTTAGGGTCAATTGGCCTGTGGTTGAGAGGAAGGGATGCTGGGCCCGGTTTACGCCGGTCACGTTTTTTGTGACCTGGAACACACGTTCTAGAGCGCTTGATTCAGTTTGAGTTAAGTTTCGGCGGTTACCTTGTTCATCGAGTGACTGACGGGTCGGGATGACCCGGATGTTCTAAACAGCCACTGGCTTCACACCGGAATACACGGGAACGACTCCCCGAATCCGCCAATGAGGATGAATCATGAGTGACAAGGATAAACAGCCGTTGGCTGCGTCGGCGCAAGCCGCCCCTGTGGCGGAATCCGCCGATGCAGCGTTGAATCGTATCGTTGACGGCTTTTTGCATTTTCATCATGAGGTCTTTCCGCAGCAGGAAGAACTCTTCAAGAAACTCGCCACGGCCCAGTCGCCACGGGCCATGTTCATCACCTGCGCCGATTCGCGCATCGTGCCCGAACTGATCACCCAGAGTTCGCCCGGCGATCTGTTCGTGACGCGGAACGTCGGCAACGTGGTGCCACCCTACGGCCAGATGAACGGCGGCGTTTCCACCGCCATCGAATATGCGGTTCTGGCACTTGGCGTGCAGCACATCATCATCTGCGGCCACTCCGACTGCGGCGCCATGCGCGCGGTGCTCAACCCGGACAGCCTGGAAAAGATGCCGACGGTCAAAGCCTGGCTGCGCCACGCCGAAGTCGCGAAAACCATGGTGCATGACAACTGCAACTGCGCCGACGAAAAAGAAAGCATGCCGATCCTCACCGAGGAAAACGTCATCGCCCAACTGCAGCACTTGCGTACCCATCCTTCGGTAGCCTCGCGCATGGCGAACGGTCATCTGTTCATCCATGGCTGGGTCTACAACATCGAAACCAGCGAAATCAAAGCTTACGACGCGGATCAGGGATGCTTCCTGCCGCTCGACGGCAGCCATCCGATCCCGGTGGCGACGCCCAAAGCGCGCTTCTAAATCCTCCTAAAAATCCGTGTGGTTTGACGCCGGCCGCTGTTTCAGCGGCCAGGCCTTGCCACGCCTGAAGAAAACTTCGGGAGTATCGCCATGCGTGCGGCTCAATTGAAAGCTGTGTTGCCACGGGAGCTGCTCGCTTCAGTGGTTGTGTTTCTGGTCGCGTTGCCGCTGTGCATGGGCATTGCCATTGCGTCAGGGCTGCCGCCGGCCAAAGGCCTGATCACCGGGATCATCGGCGGTCTGGTGGTGGGCTGGCTGGCGGGGTCGCCGTTGCAGGTCAGCGGGCCGGCGGCGGGTCTGGCGGTGCTGGTGTTCGAGCTGGTGCGCCAGCACGGCATCGAAATGCTCGGGCCGATCCTGCTGCTCGCCGGTTTTCTGCAACTGGTGGCCGGACGGCTGAAGCTCGGTTGCTGGTTTCGGGTCACGGCGCCAGCGGTGGTGTACGGCATGCTCGCGGGGATTGGCGTGCTGATTGTGCTGTCGCAAGTGCATGTGATGCTCGATGCGTCACCGAAACCCTCCGGCCTCGACAACCTCACGGCATTCCCCGGCGCAGTGGCGCAGGCCTTGCCGTCCTTAGGCTGGCAGGCCGGGTTGCTCGGGCTGTCGACCATAGCCGTGATGTGGTTGTGGGAGAAATTCCGCCCGCATTCGCTGCGCTTTATTCCGGGCGCGCTGCTCGGGGTCGGGCTGGCGACAGGCGCCAGCCTGCTGTTGGCGTTGCAAGTGAAACGGGTTGAAGTGCCAGAGAATCTCGCCGAAGCCATCGACTGGCTGAAACCGGCGGATCTGCTCAGTCTCGCCGATCCAACGCTGCTGATCGCCGCATTCGCCGTCGCCTTCATCGCCAGCGCCGAAACCCTGCTGTCCGCCGCTGCGGTGGATCGCATGCACAGCGGCCCGCGTTCGGATTTCGACCGGGAGCTGTCCGCGCAAGGCGTCGGCAACATGCTTTGCGGTCTGGTCGGCGCGCTGCCGATGACGGGGGTGATCGTGCGCAGTTCGGCCAACGTCCAGGCCGGCGCCACCACACGCTACTCGACGATTTTCCATGGCCTGTGGCTGCTGGCGTTCGTGCTGTTGCTGTCGAGCGTGTTGCAGAGCATTCCGGTGGCGAGTCTGGCGGGCGTTCTGGTCTACACCGGCTTCAAACTGGTGGACCTCAAGGCATTCCGTGGTCTGGCCCGATATGGCCGGATGCCAATGTTCACCTACGCCGCCACAGCACTGGCGATCATCTTCACCGACCTGTTGACCGGCGTGCTGATCGGTTTCGGTCTGACCCTGGTGAAACTGGCGTTCAAGGCCTCACGCCTGAAAATCAGCCTGATCGATCTGCCGCAGGACGGGGAAATGGAGTTGCGCCTGGTGGGCGCCGCGACGTTCCTCAAGGTGCCGGCGCTGACTCAGGTACTGGGCAGCATTCCGCCGGGCACAACGGTGCATGTGCCGCTCAATAACCTGAGCTACATCGACCATTCGTGTCTGGAACTGCTCGAAGAGTGGGGCCGGGCGAATGCGGCCAAGGGGGCGAAGCTGTTGATCGAGTCGCGCGGGTTGAAACGGCGGCTCGAAGGGCGGATCCGCACCACCACCGGGATCGGAGCGGCGGGCTGAAAACATTTGGGGGAACAGAGCAATCTGTTCCCCCAATCGTTTGCGCCGGGATCAAGCCGCAGGCTGATCCAGCTCCAGGCCCACGCCCAGACGGCGGCTCATGCACGGCCAGCGTTTCCACGCCGCACCGGTGTCCGGGCTGCTGAGTTTCTCGCGGTAGGCTTCCACCGACTCCAGCGCAAAGCTGTCGTCGTCGAGCATGCTGTCCACCGCGTGATGCACCACTTCGTCGAGTTGGTTGGCAAACTCCTCACCGATCAACTGGTGAGCAATCAGATTGGCGACCGTCATGTCCAAGGGGATCAGTGGCTGGCCGAAATGCTTGATGTACAGGTCGTTGACCTCTTCGACAAAACGGTGCGCCAGATAGGCTTCGTCCAGCAGACTGTCCAGGCCCACGGGTGGCTGGAGGAAGTACTGCTCGGCGATTTTCAGCACCGGTTTGATCTGCGACTCGATTCCCGCTTCCCTGGCGACTTCATTGGCTGCATCCAGCAGGTCTGGCACTTCGTCGATGTAGGCGGCGACAAAACGCGTCAGCACGCCGTTGGCGTCGGTTTCCGGCAACTGGATGGCCGGGTGCAGGTGTTGCAGTTGGGCTTCCAGCTGACGGGTCAGCTTTCCGGTTTCAATCTCGTGTTGTCGGGCTATGTGGATCTGCTCGCGCAATGCGGCGGTGTTCATGAAAACTCCAGGAAACAAGGCAATGAAATAGGGAAGACATAACTTAGCTGGCTTACGAAAAATGCTAAGACGCATTTGTCATAATTATTTCATCCTTGATGCAACGGCGTTATATCGGTTTGCCACCACTCGTCTGCATCCTTCTCCATTCGTGCCCTGGAACGCAAGTGCCAGCTGTTTCATACGATTTACGTCCGCACATTGCATTTCTCGGTGGCTGTCTATACTCGCCATTGAATGGAGTTAGCTGATGACGCCCGACTGCCCACGCAGCAAGGCCCGGCGATTCAAGTTCGTAGTCTGATGCAGCCGCTCCCTTGCCTCTGGTGAAAGCCGGCGGGATAACAAGAACGATAAGGGGAACCCGCAATGATGCGACATCCACACGTCTGGATGGGCCTCCTGTTGTGGTCGATTTTCAGCCCGGCGCACGCTGCCTGGACTGTGAATATGGCGCCTGGAGCGACTGAAATCAGTCACGCAGTATTCGACCTGCACATGACCATTTTCTGGATCTGTGTGGTGATCGGGATCATCGTCTTCGGCGCCATGTTCTGGTCGATGATGGTGCACCGCCGTTCTACCGGGCAGGTCGCCGCAAAATTCCACGAAAGCACCACCGTCGAAATTCTCTGGACCGTCGTCCCGCTGCTGATCCTGGTGGCGATGGCCGTTCCGGCGACCGCGACCCTGATCAAGATGTACGACACCAGTGAGCCGGATATCGATATCCAGATCACCGGTTATCAGTGGAAGTGGCACTACAAATACCTGGGCCAGGACGTCGAGTTCTTCAGCAACCTGGCCACGCCCGCCGAGCAGATCCACAACAAGGAAGCCAAGGGCGAGCATTACCTGCTCGAGGTCGACAAGCCACTGGTGCTGCCGACCGGCGCCAAGGTGCGCTTCCTCGTGACCTCCGCCGACGTGATCCACTCCTGGTGGGTGCCGGCCTTCGCGGTCAAGCGCGATGCGATCCCCGGGTTCGTCAACGAAGCCTGGACCCGCATCGACAAGCCCGGCCTCTACCGTGGTCAGTGCGCCGAGCTGTGCGGCAAGGACCACGGCTTCATGCCGATCGTGGTCGACGTCAAGGAGAAGGCCGACTACGAAAAATGGCTCGCCGAGCGCAAGGCCGAAGCGTTGCAGCTCAAGGAACTGACCAGCAAGGAATGGACCCTCGACGAGCTCAAGGAACGTGGCGACAAGATCTACCACACCACCTGCGTCGCCTGTCACCAGGCCGAAGGCCAGGGCCTGCCGCCGATGTTCCCGGCCCTCAAGGGCTCGAAAATCGCCACCGGCCCGAAAGAAGGCCACTTGAGCATTGTCTTCCACGGCAAGCCCGGCACCGCCATGGCGGCGTTCGGCAAGCAGCTGTCGGAAGTCGATATCGCAGCGGTCGTGACCTACGAACGTAACGCCTGGGGCAACAACAAGGGCGACATGGTCACGCCAAAAGAAGTGCTGGAGCTGAAACAGGCGGAAAGCAAATGAGCCGGTCTATTGCGTACTTCGTGAACCGGTCGGGGCAATGCGCTCCGACCTGCCCAGTCCACTCACTTGAAGGAGACCGGCCATGAGCGCTGTCATCGATGACCACGGTCATGCCGACCACGACCACGCCCACGGCCCCGCCAAAGGCCTGATGCGCTGGGTACTGACCACCAACCACAAGGACATCGGCACGCTGTACCTGTGGTTTGCGTTCTGCATGTTCCTGCTCGGCGGCTCGTTCGCCATGGTGATCCGCGCCGAGCTGTTCCAGCCCGGCCTGCAGATCGTGGAGCCTGCGTTCTTCAACCAGATGACCACCATGCATGGTCTGGTGATGGTGTTCGGTGCGGTGATGCCGGCGTTCGTCGGCCTCGCCAACTGGATGATCCCGTTGATGGTCGGCGCACCGGACATGGCCCTGCCGCGGATGAACAACTTCAGCTTCTGGCTGCTGCCGGCGGCGTTCCTGCTGCTGGTCTCGACCCTGTTCACCCCCGGTGGCGGGCCGAACTTCGGCTGGACGTTCTACGCACCGCTGTCCACCACCTATGCCCCGGAAAGCGTGACGTTCTTCATCTTCGCCATCCACCTGATGGGGATCAGTTCGATCATGGGCGCGATCAACGTGATCGCCACCATCCTCAACCTGCGCGCCCCCGGCATGACCCTGATGAAAATGCCGCTGTTCGTCTGGACCTGGCTGATCACCGCGTTCCTGCTGATCGCGGTGATGCCGGTGCTGGCCGGGTGCGTGACGATGATGCTGATGGACATCCACTTCGGCACCAGCTTCTTCAGTGCCGCCGGTGGCGGTGACCCGGTGCTGTTCCAGCATGTGTTCTGGTTCTTCGGCCACCCCGAGGTGTACATCATGATCCTGCCGGCCTTCGGTGCCGTCAGCCAGATCATCCCGACCTTCTCGCGCAAGCCGCTGTTCGGCTACACCTCGATGGTCTACGCCACGGCGAGCATCGCGTTCCTGTCGTTCATCGTCTGGGCGCACCACATGTTCGTGGTGGGCATCCCGCTGGTGGGCGAGTTGTTCTTCATGTACGCGACGATGCTGATCGCGGTGCCGACCGGGGTGAAGGTATTCAACTGGGCCAGCACCATGTGGCAAGGCTCAATGACCTTCGAGACGCCGATGCTGTTTGCCGTGGCGTTCGTGATCCTGTTCTCGATCGGCGGTTTCTCCGGACTGATGCTGGCCATCGCCCCGGCGGACTTCCAGTACCAGGACACCTACTTCGTGGTGGCGCACTTCCACTACGTGCTGGTGCCGGGGGCGATCTTCGGGATCTTCGCGTCGGCCTATTACTGGCTGCCGAAATGGACCGGCCACATGTACGACGAAACCCTGGGCAAGCTGCACTTCTGGCTGTCCTTCGTCGGCATGAACCTGACGTTCTTCCCGATGCACTTCGTGGGACTGGCGGGCATGCCCCGGCGGATTCCGGACTACAACCTGCAGTTCGCCGACTTCAACATGGTCTCGTCGATCGGCGCGTTCATGTTCGGCGCCACGCAGATCTTCTTCCTGTTCATCGTGATCAAGACCATCCGTGGCGGCGAGCCGGCTCCGGCCAAACCGTGGGATGGCGCCGAAGGTCTGGAATGGAGCGTGCCGTCACCGGCGCCGTATCACACCTTCACCACGCCGCCGGAAGTGAAATGAACCCTGTAGCCGTTGAGGGCCGCCACCATGGCTGACTCGATTTCGATGAAGAAGCTGGTCACCCGACTGCTCGGCGTGGTGGTGGCGATGTTCGTCTTCGGCTTTGCCCTGGTGCCGATCTACGACGTGATGTGCAAGGCGTTCGGTATCAACGGCAAGACCGCCGGGCAGTACGAGGGCGAGCAGACCGTCGATGCTACGCGGCAGGTGCGGGTGCAATTTCTGTCGACCAACACCGCCGACATGCCATGGGATTTCTATCCCAAGCATGACGAGCTGACGGCCAACCCCGGCGCGGTGAACGAGATGATCTTCATCGCCCGCAACCCCACCGACAAACCGATGAGCGCTCAAGCCGTACCGAGCATCGCGCCGAGCAATGCGGCGGCGTATTTCCACAAGACCGAATGCTTTTGTTTTACCCAGCAGGTGCTGCAGCCCGGTCAGCAGATCGAGATGCCGGTGCGTTTCATCGTTGACCGCGACATGCCCAAGGACGTGAAGCACCTGACGCTGTCCTACACGCTGTTCGATATCACCGCCCGACATCCTCCGGTGGCTGCAAACACTGGCGGTTAAGCGTGCCCGATAAGGAGAACAATAAATGGCAACTCATGAGCACTATTACGTCCCGGCCCAGAGCAAGTGGCCGATCGTCGCCACGGTGGGGATGTTCGTCACCGTGTACGGTTTGGCGACCTGGTTCAACGATCTGAAGGCAGCGCGTCCGGAATCCCACGGCCCGCTGATCTTTTTCGTCGGCGGCCTGTTGCTGGCGTACATGCTGTTCGGCTGGTTCGGCACAGTGATCAAGGAAAGCCGCGCGGGGTTGTACAGCCCGCAGCTGGACCGCTCGTTCCGCTGGGGCATGAGCTGGTTCATCTTCTCCGAGGTGATGTTCTTCATCGCCTTCTTCGGCGCGCTGTTCTACGTGCGACACATCTCCGGCCCGGCGCTGGGCGGCGAAGGCACCAAAGGCATCGCCCACATGCTCTGGCCGAATTTCGAGTTCACCTGGCCGCTGTTGCACACGCCGGATCCGAAACTGTTCCCGCCGCCCAAGGAAGTCATCAGCCCCTGGGGCCTGCCGCTGATCAACACCATCCTGCTGGTGAGTTCCAGCGTGACCATCACCATCGCCCACCACGCGCTGAAGAAAGGTCATCGCGGCGCGCTGAAACTGTGGCTGGCGATCACCGTGCTGCTGGGTTGCGCGTTCCTCGGCTTCCAGGCCGAAGAATACATCCACGCCTACCACGAACTGGGGCTGACCCTCGGCTCGGGCATCTACGGCGCGACGTTCTTCATGCTCACCGGTTTCCACGGCGCCCACGTGACCATCGGCACGATCATTCTGTTCGTGATGCTGCTGCGCATCATGAAGGGCCACTTCGACAACGAACATCAGTTCGGTTTTGAAGCGGCGAGCTGGTATTGGCACTTCGTCGATGTGGTGTGGATCGGCTTGTTCATCTTCGTTTATGTGCTTTAACAGCAGCTGCGAGCCGCGAGCTGCGAGCTTCAAGTCAAAACGGTAAGGCTTGTAGCTTGTAGCTTGTAGCTTGGCGCTTGCAGCTACCACGGCACGTGGGACACCAGTTGGCCGCTGTAGAAACCCCAGGCAATCAAGCCGACGGTGCAAGCGGCCAACGCCACCCGAACACTCAAGGCGATCACCAGCCGATTCGAGCTGCTGTCGTCCTTGACCAGGAAAAACAGGCCGCTGAACAGGCTGACCACCGTGGCAATCAGCATCAGGACGATGGCTGCTTTGAGCATGGGAAGAACTCCGGGGGAACAAGCGATGCAGTTGAGTATAGCGATCGCGTTCACTGATTTTCTGGCGCGACCATGAAGCGCTTCCGGCCGGGTGTGGTGCCGACACTGGTGGTCGGCCTGCTGCTGCCGTTGCTGATTTCGCTGGGCTTCTGGCAACTGGGCCGGGGCGCGGAGAAAACCGCCCTGCTCGCCAGCTACGCCGAACGCCGCGCCGCCGAACCGATGGCCAGCACCGAGTTGCTGCACAGCGCCGATCCGGCCTTTCGCCGGGTGCATCTGCACGGCCAGTTCGACGCCGCCCACAGCCTGTTGCTGGATAACCGTCAGCGCAACGGCAAGGTCGGCGTCGAATTGCTGCAACCGTTTCAGGATCAGCGCAGCGGCCAGTGGCTGCTGGTCAATCGCGGCTGGCTGCCGTGGCCGGATCGGCGCACGGCCCCGCAATTCAACACACCGACCGACGCCGTGAATGTCGATGCCTGGGTGTACGTCGCCCCCGGCGCCACCTTCCAGCTGCATGCCGATCCGGTCAGCAGCCGCTGGCCGCAAACCGTCACCGCCGTCGAACCCGCGAAATTGTGGAAAACCCTCGAACGCGACGGCTTCGCCTACGAATTACGCGCCGAACCCGGCCCCGCCAGCTATCAGGCCGACTGGCCGGTGGTCGCGATGGGCCCGGAAAAACACCTCGGTTACGCCGTGCAGTGGTTCGCCATGGCCACCGCCCTGTTCGGTCTCTACCTCTATCTCGGCTGGCACAACGCAAAGGAGAAACACCATGGGAGCGGCCATGAATCCACCCAGCATGTCTGAAGCAAAAGCCCCGGCCAGTCGCCGTCGCGGACGTATCCAGCTGCTGCTGATCGTGCTCGGCGTGGTCGGGCCGATGATCCTCGCCACCGGCATGTACAAGTTGCAGTTCTGGGTGCCGGAAGGTCGCAGCTACCACGGCGAACTGATCGGCAACGGCCAGACCCGCGCCGACCTCGGCATCCAGGCTGACGAAACGCGCTGGCAGATGCTGGTCACCGCACCGAAGGACTGCGCGGTGGACTGCCAGCAGCTGGTGTACCTGGCGCGGCAGATCCAGATCGGCCTGGGCCGCGAAGCCGGGCGCGCCAGCCACGCCCTGGCCGCCGCGCAACCACTGGGCGCCGACTACGAAGCCAAGCTGACCCGCGAATACCCGCAGCTGCAACGCTACCCGCTGGACGCAGCCACCTTCAGCAAGGCCACGGGCGACAAGGCCACACCGCAGCTGTGGATCATCGATCCCCACGGCAACCTCGTGCTGCGCTACGACCCGAGCGTCAAGGGCAAGGATCTGCTCAACGACCTGCGCCACCTGCTGAAACTGTCGAACATCGGATAAGGGCATCGTCATGGCCAAACCTGGATTTCGCCTCGCGCTGTTTGCCACCCTGCTGGCACTGATCGTGGTGCTGCTCGGCGCCTACACCCGCCTGACCCACGCCGGCCTCGGCTGTCCGGACTGGCCGGGCTGCTACGGGTTCATCAGCGTGCCGAAAAGCGAAGCCCAACTGGCCCATGCCGAACTGCATTACCCCGACTCGCCGGTGGAGGCGCATAAAGGCTGGAACGAGATGATCCACCGCTACTTCGCCGGCACCCTCGGCATGCTGATCTCGGTACTGGCCGGGCGCGCGTGGGTCAATCGTCGTCATCCCGGGCAACCGCTGAAACTGCCGCTGTTTCTGCTGGCGGTGGTGTTCGCCCAGGCGGCGTTCGGCATGTGGACGGTGACACTCAAGCTCTGGCCGCAAGTGGTGACCGGGCATTTGCTCGGTGGCTTCGCGACCTTGAGCCTGCTGTTTCTGCTGACCTTGCGACTGTCCGGCGTGCTGCCGGCGCTGACCGTGCCCAAGCGCCTGCAATATTGGGCCACTGCTGGATTGCTGCTGGTGATCGGCCAGATCGCACTGGGTGGCTGGGTCAGCTCCAACTATGCGGCGGTGGCCTGCATCGACTTCCCGACCTGCCACGGCCAATGGCTGCCGCCGGCGGATTTCGCCAACGGCTTTCACCTGACCCAACACATCGGCCCCAATTACCTCGGCGGGCAACTCGACAGCGATGCACGCACGGCGATTCACCTGACCCATCGCATTGGCGCGTTGCTGGTGACGGTCGTCCTGCTCGGTCTGGCCTGGCAACTGAAAGTGGTGGGCATGACCCGACTGGCCGGACTGGTGCTGATCGCCCTCGGCGCGCAGATCACCCTCGGCATCAGCAACGTGCTGTTTCATCTGCCGCTGCCGGTGGCCGTGGCGCATAACGCTGGCGGTGCGGCGCTGCTGCTGACGATGGTGCTGGTCAACTATCACGCGCGGACCAGCTTGGTTCGGGTCAAGCAACCGATGATCGCGCGCTGGCGCCTGAGCCCGCGCAAACACTCGGCGGCGCCCATCACTATTAAAGGAGAGACGCCATGGCGATTCTGATCGGCGAACGTCCGGCGCAGGCGCTGTGGCGTGATTACCTGGAGCTGACCAAACCGAAGGTCGTGGTGCTGATGCTCATCACCTCGCTGGTGGGCATGTTCCTCGCGACCCGCGCCGGAGTGCCGTGGACGGTGCTGGTGTTCGGCAACCTCGGGATCGCGCTGTGTGCCGGTGGCGCGGCGGCGGTCAATCATGTGGTGGACCGACGCATCGATGCGGTCATGGCCCGCACCCATAAAAGGCCGCTGGCCGAGGGCCGGGTTTCGCCCACAGGCGCACTGACCTTTGCGCTGGTGCTGGCGCTGCTCGGCCAGGCCTTGCTGCTGACTTTCACCAATCCGCTGACCGCCTGGCTGACCCTGGCCTCGCTACTCGGCTACGCGGTGATCTACACCGGTTTTCTCAAACGCGCGACGCCACAGAACATCGTCATCGGCGGCCTTGCCGGCGCCGCACCGCCGCTGCTCGGCTGGACCGCCGCGACCGGCCACGTCAGCGCCGAACCGTTGCTGCTGGTGCTGATCATCTTCGCCTGGACCCCGCCGCACTTCTGGGCGCTCGCCATCCACCGCAAGGAGGAGTACGCCAAGGCCGACATTCCGATGCTGCCGGTCACCCACGGCGAGCACTACACCAAGGTGCACATTCTGCTGTACACCTTCGCCCTGCTGGCGGTCAGCCTGTTGCCGTACGTGATCCACATGAGCGGCCTGCTGTACCTGATCTGCGCGCTCGGTCTGGGCGCCAGGTTTCTGCAATGGGCCGTGGTGCTGTACCGTGGCACTCGACCGCACGCGGCGATCAACACCTTCAAGTACTCTATCTGGTACTTGTTTCTGCTGTTCATCGCCCTGCTCGTAGACCACTACTTACTGTTGAACCTATGACTCGAACCCAGAAAACCGTCTTCATCCTCGTCGCCGTGATCGCGCTGATCCTCGGCCTGACCGTCAACAAAGTGCTGAGCGGCAAGGGCCAGGGCGACCCGACCGCACTGATCGACGCCGGCATCATCCTGCTGCCGCAGAGCCGTAACCTGCCGGACGTGACGATGACCAATCAGGACGGCCAACCGGTCACGGTCAACGAGCTCAAGGGCAAGTGGAGCCTGCTGTTCTTCGGCTACACCTTCTGCCCGGACATCTGCCCGACCACCCTCGCCAAGTTGCGCCAGATCAAGAGCGAACTGCCGAAGGATGCGGTGGATAAATTGCAGATCGTGCTGGTCAGCGTCGACCCGAACCGCGACAACCCCGCGCAGTTGAAGCAGTACCTGGGTTACTTCGATCCACAGTTCATCGGCCTCACGCCGAAGTCGATCGAAGAACTGCAGAAGGTGGCGAACGCGGTGAGCATTCCGTTCATTCCGGCGGATACCAGCAAGCCGAACTACACGGTGGATCACAGTGGGAACCTGGCGGTGATCGGGCCTGATGGTACGCAGCGCGGGTTTATTCGGGCGCCGCTGAACAACGCCAAGCTGGTTGCGCAGTTGCCGGTGATGTTGAACCGCAAGTAAGAAGATCAAAAGCTAGCCCTCACCCTAACCCTCCCGAAACGTCGGACCGCCCGGAGGGAGAGGGGACTGAATGGGGAATATTGGCGAGCTACACCGAATTGAACGTACTGCTTCGAATCCATAATCGCCAAGATCTTTCAGGTCGATGCAGGACGCAGGACACCTCGGTCGGCCCCCTCTCCCTTCGGGAGAGGGCTGGGGTGAGGGACGAATACACAGTGGGTCCAAAGCTGAACACCCGGCCACAAAAAAGGGGACGCCACTGGCGTCCCCTTTTTCGTTGCGGCGTCCGAATCAGAACGCCGGCAACACCGCGCCTTTGTACTTCTCGGTAATGAATTTCTTCACTTCCGGGCTGTGCAGGGCGGCGGCCAGTTTCTTCATGGCGTCGCTGTCCTTGTTGTCCGCGCGGGACACGAGGATGTTCACGTAAGGCGAGTCGCTGCCTTCGATGACCAGCGCGTCCTTGGACGGATCGAGCTTGGCTTCCAGCGCGTAGTTGGTGTTGATCAGCGCCAGGTCGACCTGGGTCAGCACGCGCGGGATGGTCGCGGCTTCCAGTTCACGGATCTTCAGGTCTTTCGGGTTCTGGGCGATGTCCTTGACGGTCGACAGGATGTTGGTCGGATCCTTCAGGGTGATCACGCCGGCCTTGGCCAGCAGCAACAGCGCACGGCCGCCGTTGGTGGCGTCGTTCGGGATCACCACGTTGGCGCCGCTTGGCAGCTCTTCGATTTTCTTGAATTTGCTGGAGTAGGCGCCCAGGGGTTCCAGGTGCACGCCGGTCACGGACACCAGGCTGGTGCCCTTGGCCTTGTTGAACTCATCGAGGTACGGCTGGTGCTGGAAGAAGTTGGCGTCCAGACGCTTCTCGGCCACCTGGACGTTCGGCTGAACGTAGTCGGTGAAGACCTTGACCTTCAGATCCACACCTTCTTTGGCCAGCGCAGGCTTCACGAATTCGAGGATTTCCGCGTGCGGCACCGGGGTGGCAGCAACGGTCAGGGTTTCGTCGGCGTGGGCCGAGAACGCTGCAACGGCAGCCAGGGCAACGATCAGTTTTTTCATTCAGCTAACTCCTTTTTACGGCGCCCGTCTGGCGCCTGCCAGCGAATGGCCGGCTCATGTCATTACAAAACCGGTTATTTGCGCGAGAAGTGCACGACCAGTCGGTCGCCTACCATTTGCAGCACTTGCACCAGAATCAGCAGCAACACCACGGTGACGATCATCACGTCGGTCTGGAACCGCTGATAGCCGAAACGGATCGCCAGGTCACCCAGGCCACCGGCGCCGACCACACCGGCCATCGCCGTGTAGGAAACCAGTGTAATCGCCGTCACCGTAATCGCTGCGAAGATGCCCGGACGGGCCTCCGGCAGCAAGGCGTTCATGATGATCTGGCGAGTGGTCGCGCCCATCGACTGGGTCGCTTCGATGATGCCGCGATCGACTTCACGCAGGGCGGTTTCCACCAGCCGCGCGAAGAACGGCGTCGCGCCCACTACCAGCGGCGGAATCGCACCGGCCACGCCCAGCGAGGTGCCGGTGATCAGCACGGTGAACGGGATCATCACGATCAACAGAATGATGAACGGCAGCGAACGCAGGATGTTCACCACCAGCGACAGCAAGGCGTACACGCCTTTGGCTTCGAGCAACTGGCGTGGGCTGCACAGGAACAGCAGCACGCCCAGCGGCAGGCCGAGCAGCACGGTGAACAGCAGCGAACCGCCGAGCATCATCAGGGTGTCGCCGGTGGCGAGCCAGATTTCGTACCAGTCGATATTGGTGAAGAAACTCATCAGGTCTTCCATTAGCGCAACACCTCCATGTGAACGTCAGCGGCGGTGAAGCGGGCGAAGGCTGCTTCCATGTCGCCACCGGTGACGGCGAGGGTCAATTGCCCGTAAGGAATGTCTTTGATGCGGTCGATACGACCGGCCAGGATGCTGTAGTCCACACCGGTTTCCCGGGCGACGGTACCGAGCAACGGCGCGTAGGTCGCTTCGCCCTGGAAGGTCAGACGCACGATGCGGCCCGGCACGTGAGCAAAGTCATCGCGCTGCTCGCTTTCGTCGATCTGCTCGCTTTCCTGAACAAAGCGCTTGGTGGTCGGGTGTTTCGGATGCAGGAACACATCGGCCACCGAACCTTGCTCGACGATCACGCCGGCATCCATCACGCCGACCTGATCGCACACGCGGCGGATCACATCCATCTCGTGGGTGATCAGGACGATGGTCAGTTTCAGCTCGCGGTTGATCTCGGCCAGCAGTTGCAGGACCGACGCCGTGGTCTGCGGGTCGAGGGCGCTGGTGGCTTCGTCGCACAGCAGGATCTTCGGCTTGGTCGCCAGGGCGCGGGCGATGCCGACGCGCTGCTTCTGACCGCCGGACAGCTGCGCCGGGTACTTTTTGGCGTGATCGGACAGACCGACCCGCGCCAGCAACTCGGCCACACGCTGGTCGATCTCGGCGCGGGACAGTTCACCGGCCAGGGTCAGTGGCAGCGCGACGTTGTCGGCCACGGTCTTGGATGCCAGCAGGTTGAAGTGCTGGAAGATCATCCCGACCTGCTGACGGAAACGGCGCAGGCCGTTGGCGTCCAGCGCGGTGACTTCTTCGCCGTCGACGATGATCTTGCCGCCACTGGATTGCTCCAGGCGATTGATCAGACGCAGCAGGGTACTTTTTCCCGCGCCGGAATGGCCAATCAGGCCGAACACCTGACCGTTCTCGATGGAGAAGCTGGTCGGGTGCAGCGCGGTGATGTCCTTACCGGCGACGCGGTAAGTCTTATGGACGTTTTGAAACTCGATCACGTAGCGAACCTTGTGGGGCGCGTTGGAAAAGGATCAGCGGTTAGCCGGGCGCGCATTTTAGCCTGTCCGTATAGAGGTTCTTAGCATTTATTTCGCGAATAACCTTCGATTTGGCAATAACAGGATCAAAGGTCATAAAAAAGGAACGCCCGAAACCCTCGTCAGTCACTACTTAAGCGACTTGAAAACCCTGGGTGCCGTGCCTGGGAAACACTCAAGCGTTCCGGAGCAATCCCGGGACAAACAGGAGTTCATGACTGATGAGTACCAAGAAACCTGCCAATGACAAAAGCCAACTGGCCGGCACCGATACCCCGGATCGCGCCAACACCAATGCCAAACTCGACAGCCTGGAGAAGTTTCGCTCCGACGCTACCGGTCAGGCCCTGCGCACCAACCAGGGCGTGAAAATTGCTGATAATCAGAACACCCTCAAGGCCGGAGCTCGCGGGCCGTCGCTTTTGGAAGACTTCATCATGCGTGAAAAGATCACGCACTTTGACCATGAACGGATTCCCGAGCGCATCGTCCACGCCCGCGGCACCGGCGCCCATGGTTTCTTTCAGAGCTACGAGAACCATTCGACGCTGACCAAGGCTGGCTTCCTGCAGGATCCGGGGAAGAAAACCCCAGTGTTCGTGCGTTTTTCCACGGTGCAGGGGCCGCGTGGTTCCGGCGACACCGTGCGTGACGTGCGTGGTTTTGCCGTGAAATTCTTCACCGACGAAGGCAACTTCGATCTGGTCGGTAACAACATGCCGGTGTTCTTCATTCAGGACGCGATCAAGTTTCCCGACTTCGTCCACGCGGTGAAACCCGAACCGCATAACGAGATCCCTACCGGCGGCTCGGCTCACGACACGTTCTGGGATTTTGTGTCGCTGGTACCGGAATCGGCGCACATGGTGATCTGGGCCATGTCCGACCGGGCCATCCCGAAAAGCCTGCGCAGCATGCAGGGCTTCGGCGTGCACACCTTCCGGCTGATCAATGCCGAGGGCAAATCGCGCTTCGTCAAATTCCACTGGCGCCCTACTGCCGGCACTTGTTCGCTGGTATGGGACGAGGCGCAAAAACTCGCGGGTAAAGACACCGACTACCATCGGCGCGATCTGTGGGAAGCCATCGAGATGGGCGATTACCCGGAGTGGGAACTCGGTGTACAGATCATCGAGGAGGAAAACGAGCACGACTTCGACTTCGACATCCTCGACCCGACCAAACTGATTCCCGAGGAAATCGTTCCGATTACGCCGCTGGGCAAGATGACCCTCAATCGCAACCCGGACAATTTCTTCGCCGAGACCGAGCAGGTCGCGTTCTGCCCCGGCCATATCGTGCCGGGGATCGACTTCTCCAATGACCCGCTGCTGCAAGGTCGGCTGTTTTCCTACACCGACACGCAGATCAGCCGACTCGGTGGGCCGAACTTTCATGAGCTGCCGATCAATCGCCCGGTCGCGCCGTTCCACAACGGCCAGCGCGATGCCCAGCACCGCACGGTGATCGACAAGGGCCGCGCGTCTTACGAACCGAACTCCATCGATGGCGGCTGGCCGAAAGAAACCCCGCCGGCCGCGCAGGACGGCGGTTTCGAGAGTTATCCGGAGCGTATCGACGCCAACAAGATCCGTCAGCGCAGCGAGTCGTTCAGCGACCACTTCTCCCAGGCGCGGCTGTTCTTCAACAGCATGAGCCCGCACGAGAAAGAGCACATCATCGCCGCCTACAGTTTCGAACTCGGCAAGGTTGAGCGTGAGTTCATCCGGGCGCGGCAAGTGAACGAGATTCTCGCCAACATCGATCTGGAGCTGGCCAAACGCGTGGCGGCCAACCTGGGTCTGCCAGCGCCAGGCAAAGGCACCGTCGACGTACCGAAAACATCACTGGATCACTCGCCATCGCTGAGTCAGGCCAACTTGTTGCCGGAAAACATCAAGACGCGGAAAGTCGCGATCCTTGCGGCCAACGGCGTCGATGGCGCAGCGATTGATGCGATGAAGAAGGCGCTGGCGGCAGAAGGTGCGCACGCCAAACTGCTCGGCCCGACCTCGGCGCCGGTGAAAACCGCCGATGGCAAAAGCCTGGCGGTGGATGCGTCGATGGAAGGTTTGCCTTCGGTGGCGTTCGATGCGGTGTTTGTGCCGGGTGGCGCGGCGTCGGTCAAGGCGTTGAGCGGTGACGGCGTGGCGTTGCATTACCTGCTGGAGGCGTACAAACACCTGAAGGCGATTGCGCTGCATGGCGAGGCCAAGCAGTTGCTGGACGTGCTGAAGCTGGAGGCGGATGCGGGATTACTGGAGGGCAAAGATGTGTCGGCGCTAACCAAGCCGTTTTTTGCCGCAATCGGGCAGCATCGGGTTTGGGATAGGGAAGCCAAGGCCAAGGCGATTCCGGCCTGATAGTTTTGTAATGCCTGAAATAGTCATCGCGAGCAAGCTCGCTCCCACAGGAATCATGTTGTACCTGTGGGAGCGAGCCTGCTCGCGATTTCTTATGGCTTGCGAGGACTCAAGACTACTTGAGCAGGAACGCTGCGCAGGATCTGCTTTTTGATCTGCAGATCGAACTCCGGATCGAGCTTCTTCACGCGCTTGGTGATCAACGTCGCCAGCCAAGGGTAATCATTGGTGCGCGGGGCCTGAATGCTCACCGCACAGTCGTAATTCACCACATCGGCGGCGATCGCATCCAGTTGGCGGCGAAGTTTGCGGCTATCGGTGATATTCAGCGCAACCGTGGTGCTCTCGGCGGTGGGATCGATCACCTTGGCTTTCGGCTTGGCTTCGGCGGCTTGCAGCGCTGCTTCGGCTTTCTCCAGCTCGGCCTTGCGCGCTTCGGTGATGGCACCGTTGACGCCACCGGTCAGTGCCGGGGCCTTGGGCATCAGCACGCGGGCACGGGCCAGCGCGGTCGCGGCCGCATTCACATCGCCCTTCTGCAGGACGATCTGGCTGCGACGCAGATAGGCTTCGGCCAACTGGCGCTGGTATTGCTCAAGGGATTGATCGTTGGGTGTTTCGGCTTGCAAGGCTGCCAGTTGGTCTTCGGCAGTGGCCAGTTCGCTGCTGGCCAGGCTTTGCTCCAGCTGTGCGATGGCCGTGGCCCGCGCATCGGGGACTTCGGCCACCGGCGGCGTGCTTTGGCAGGCGCCCAGCAGCACTGAAAAGGCCACAAGGAGCAGATAACGGGAGGCGAACGGCTTCATTCCTGCGACTCTCTATTTGCGCAAAAAACGAGCAAGTCTACACCCCTCGACGGGGCAGAACAAAACTCAGCAGAAACAGTGCGGCCGCCGTCACAACGATTGACGGGCCAGCCGGGGTGTCCTTGAACCAGGACAGCGCCAGCCCGCCACACACGGCGAGCATGCCCAGCACGCTCGCGCCCAGTGCCATCTGCTCCGGCGAACGGGCGTGACGTTGTGCCGCAGCCGCCGGGATGATCAACAGCGAAGTAATCAGCAATACACCGACTATTTTCATCGCTACGGCGATCACCACTGCGATCAGCAGCATCAGCGCCATGCGCAAACCGGCCACCGGCAGGCCTTCGACTTTGGCCAGCTCTTCGTGCACGGTGATCGCCAGCAGCGGCCGCCACAGCGTCACCAGCAACACCAGCACCGCCGCGCTGCCGCCGAGGATCCACGCCAGATCGGTCGGGCTGATCGCCAGCAGGTCGCCGAACAGATAGGCCATCAGGTCGATCCGCACTTCATGCATGAAGCTTAGTACCACCAGCCCGAGGGAGAGCGTGCTCGGTGCGAGAATTCCCAAAAGCGTGTCGGACGCCAGCGGCTGGCGCTGTTGCAAAGTCACCAGCAACACCGCCAGCAGCAGGCAGCCGACGGTGACCGCGACAGTCGGGCTGACATCCAGCAGAAAGCCCAGCGCCACGCCGAGCAGAGCGGCGTGGGACAGGGTGTCGCCGAAATAGGCCATGCGCCGCCAGACCACGAACGAGCCGAGCGGCCCCGCGACCACCGCCAGCGCCAGACCTGCAAGCAGGGCGTAGAACAGAAAATCAGCCATGCTTGCAGCTATCTCCGTGAACGTGAGGTTGGCCTGTCAAAGGCCCCTTGACCACCGAACCGTGCAGGTCGTGGGCGTGGTCATGATGGTGGTGATAGATCGCCAGGCTCGGCGCATTGTTGCCGAACAGCTCGACGAAGGCCGGATCGCCACTGACCTGCTCGGGATGCCCGGAGCAGCAGACGTGACGGTTGAGGCACACCACCTGGTCCGTGGTGCTCATCACCAGATGCAGATCGTGGGACACCATCAGCACGCCGCAGCCATGACGGTCGCGCAGACGGGTGATCAGGCTATACAGCTCGGCTTGCCCGGCGACATCGACGCCTTGCACCGGCTCGTCGAGCACCAGCAGTTCCGGCTCGCGCAACAGCGCCCGGGCCAGCAGCACGCGCTGCATTTCACCGCCGGAAACGCTTTGCACCGGGCTGTCGATGACGTGCTCGGCACCGACTTCCTTGAGTGCCGCCAGCGCACGCGGGCGATCGACGCCCGGCACCAGACGCAGGAAGCGCAGCACCGACAACGGCAAGGTCGGATCGACGTGAAGTTTTTGCGGCATGTAACCGACGCGCAGTTTCGGCTTGCGCCAGACGCTGCCGCTGTCGGGTTTCAGCAGCCCGAGCACGGCGCGCACCAGCGTGGTCTTGCCGGCGCCGTTGGGGCCGATCAGGGTGACGATCTGCCCCGGTTCGACGCTCAGGTGAATGTTGTCCAGCACGTTCTGCCCGGCAAACCGGACAGCCACCTGCTCCAGACGGATCAGCGCATCGCTCATCAAGCCCCCCGGCAACCGGAGCAGAGGCCGACCACTTCGACGGTCTGGGCCTCGACGATGAAGCCGACATCCTTGGCGCTGTGGACGATGGCGTCGCTGATGGTTTTTTGCTCAAGTTCGATGGCGGCGTGGCATTCACGGCAGATCAGAAACTGGCCCTGGTGCGAATGTTTCGGGTGAACGCAGCCGACGAAGGCGTTGAGCGAGGAGATGCGGTGCACCAGACCGTTTTCCAGCAGGAAATCCAGCGCCCGGTACACGGTCGGCGGCGCGGCGCGGCGGCCGTCCTGCTCGCTGAGCACCGCCAGAATGTCGTAGGCACCCAGCGGCTTGTGGCTCTGCCAGACCAGTTCCAGCACCCGCCGGCGCAGCGCGGTCAGGCGCAGGCCTTTCTGTGCACACAGGGCATCGGCCTCGGACAGCGCGCTGTGAACGCAGTGCGAGTGGTCGTGGGGACGGCTGGCAATCGGTGTAATAGGCATGAGTGGCGACGAGTTTGGTTAGAGACGTTATTATGTTACCCGTTCTCGCCTCATTGAGTGGTCATCGTGTCCCGACTTTTTTCTGTTTTTGTCGTATTCATCACCGGTTTTCTGCTGATCGGTCCGGCTCAGGCCGAGGTCAGAGTCCTCACCAGCATCAAGCCCCTGCAACTGATTGCCGCCGCGGTGCAGGACGGCGTGGCGATTCCGGAAGTGCTGCTGCCACCGGGCGCTTCGCCGCATAGCTACGCCTTGCGCCCATCCGATGTACGCAAGGTGCAATCGGTGGACCTGCTATACTGGATCGGCCCGGACATGGAAGGTTTCCTGCCTCGCGTGCTGAACGGTCGTACGTTGCCGAGCGTCGCGGTACAGGACCTGCCGGGCATGAAACTGCGCCGCTTCGCCGCAGACAGTCATTCCCATGCCGAAGAAGCCGACGAACACGACCACGATCATCGTCCGGGCAGCCTCGATGCGCATCTGTGGCTATCGCCGGTGAACGCGCGAGTTATTGCCGACAAAATGGCCGCTGACCTGAGCGCTGCAGACCCGGCCAATGCCGAGCGCTATCAGAGCAACGCCAAAGCGTTCGACGAGCGTCTGGATGCACTGGATCAGCGCTTGAAGAAACGTCTGGCCGGTATTGAAGGCAAACCCTACTTCGTCTTCCACGAAGCCTTCGACTACTTCGAAGACGCCTACGGCCTGAAACACACCGGTGTGTTCAGCGTCGCGGCGGAAGTGCAGCCGGGCGCCCAGCATGTGGCGGCAATGCGCACGCGTTTGCAGGAAGTCGGCAAGACCTGCGTGTTCAGTGAGCCGCCGCTGCGTCCACGTCTGGCCGAAACCCTGGTGGCTGGCCTGCCGGTGAAACTGGCGGAACTGGATGCGTTGGGCGGGTACACACCAGCGACGGCTCAGGGTTATGAGCAAGTGCTGGAGAAGCTGGGGAATGATCTGGCGGGTTGTCTCGAATCGCTCTGATACAAAAAAACCGCAGCCTGCACAGGCTGCGGTTTTTTCTTTTACAGGGCGAAAGGTAGCGGCGTACTGACCGTCTGACGCTGTGCCAGACGCTGCTCGAACTCTTTCGGATCGTGGATCAGCACGTCCTGCCCGGCGAACGATTCCGCCGCGATCAGGCGCGACAGCCAGAACCGCACGCATGCCACTCGCAGCATGGTCGGCCACAACTCGGCCTCGGCCGCCGTGAACGGTCGCAGTGCCGCGTAGGCACCCAGGAACGCACGCGCACGCGGGCCGTCGATCAGGCCGTCATCGTCCGAACACCAGTCGTTCAGGGCAATCGCCACGTCATAAAGCATCGGACCAGAGCAGGCGTTGTAGAAGTCGATCAGCCCGGTCAGATGCGTGCCTTCGAACATCGCGTTGTCGCGGAACAGGTCGGCGTGGATGTTCGCCCGTGGCAGCGCGAGAATTTTCTCTTTCTGTCGGGTGATTTCGTCCAGCGCGGTTTGCAGCAGCGCACGAGGTTCATCGCTCAGGTGCGAAAGAAACTGCGTGCCCTCTTCCAGCATCCAGTCCAGGCCACGATCGGTCTTGCGCTTGATCATGTTGTCGCCCTGGGTCGCCAGGTGCAGGTGCGCCTGCAACTCACCGACCTGCGCACAATGCTGGGCGTTGGCCTGCTTGATGTGCTTGCCGGCCAGACGCGGTTGCAGCAGCGCCGGTTTGCCTTTCAGCTCGCGCAGGGCCACGCCGTCGGTGGTGCGCAGTGCGTAGGGCACGGGCAGATCGGCTTCGTGCAGGACATCGAGCAGGTCGATGAAAAACGGCATTTCCTGCACCGGGCCGCGCTCGACCAGGGTCAGGACGAACTCGCCCTTTTCCATGCTGATGAAGAAGTTGGTGTTTTCACTGCCGGCGGCGATCCCCTGGAAATCGAGCAGACGGCCGAGCCCGTACGGGGCGAGAAAGGTTTCCAGCTCGGGCCGAGCCAGGGGGGTGAACACAGACATGGTTAAAAACTGCTCAGTTCTGGCGCCGCCATCAAACGGCGCCGATTAAAAGTCAGGAAACTTACTTCCAGGTAAAGATTTCCCACGACGGAATCAGCATATCCGGCTGGTCGGACCGGATGTAGTTCGCGTCCGTACCATCGGCGCGCACCAGGAAATAGGGTTTACCGCCCTTCGGTGTGACCTTGATCGCGTAGACGAATCCACTGCGGCTGTATTCCTGAATGACCTTGTCGCCTTCCGTGTGCGTGCTGATGGTAACTTCCGGCTCCGACGATGGCGCATCATCCGCCGCGATCGCGGCCAGCGGTGAGACAGCAATCAGACTGACCAGCAGCAAGCGATTTAACGTACGCATGATAACCTTGTCCCTTTGTCGTCAACGGTCCCGCTATTCTAGCGCCGGGCCCGCCGAAAAGGTTGATTCTGCTCATGAGCCAAGCCCCCCTCGTCCTGGTGGACGGTTCGTCTTACCTGTACCGCGCCTTTCACGCGCTGCCACCGCTGACCACCTCCAAAGGCCTGCCGACCGGTGCGGTCAAAGGCGTGCTGAACATGCTCAAGAGCCTGCGCAAGCAGTATCCGGACAGCCCGTTCGCTGTGGTGTTCGACGCCAAGGGTGGGACATTTCGAGATGAAATGTACGCCGAATACAAGGCCAACCGCCCAAGCATGCCCGACGACATGCGCGTACAGATCGAGCCGCTGCACCAGAGCGTGATCGCCCTCGGTTTCCCGCTGCTGTGCGTCGAAGGCGTCGAGGCCGATGACGTGATCGGCACCCTGGCCCGCAGCAGCGCGGCCGCCGATCGTCCGGTGATCATCTCTACCGGCGACAAGGACATGGCGCAACTGGTCGACGGCCACATTACCTTGGTCAACACTATGTCCGGTAGTTCGATGGACGTGGAGGGCGTGAAGGAGAAATTCGGCGTCGCTCCGGAGCAGATCATCGATTATCTGGCCCTGATGGGCGATTCTTCCGACAACATCCCCGGCGTTCCCGGCATCGGTCCGAAGACCGCTTCCGGCCTGCTGGTAGGCGTCAACGGCGGCCTGACCGAGCTGTATGCGCAGCTCGACATCGTGCCGACCCTGCCGATCCGTGGCGCCAAGACCCTGCCGGCCAAGCTCGAAGAGCACAAGGAGATGGCGTTCCTCTCCTATCAACTGGCGACCATCAAGGTCGACGTGCCGCTGGATATCGGCCTCGACGACCTGCAAATGGGTCCGGAAGATCCGGCCAAACTTTACGAGTTGTATACCCTGCTGGAATTCAAGAGTTGGCTGAATGACCTGGATCGCGATGCCAAGCGCCAGGAACTGAGCGCGGCCGCCGAGCCTGCGCCGGCCGGTGATCTATTCAGCGCGCCTGCCGAAGAGGAAGCGCCCGCCGCTCCGGCTGAAGCCGCGTACGAAACCATCCTCGATCAGGCGCGATTCGACGTCTGGCTGGAAAAGCTGAAAAGCGCCAAGCTGTTCGCCTTCGACACCGAAACCACCGGGATCGACGCCCAGCAGGCACAACTGGTCGGTCTGTCCTTCGCGGTACAGGCCAACGAAGCGGCCTACATCCCGCTGACCCACTCCTACATCGGCGTACCGGAGCAGCTGGATCGCGACACCGTGCTGCGCGCGCTCAAGCCGATCCTCGAAGACCCGAACAAGCTCAAGATCGGCCAGCACGCCAAGTTCGACATGAACATCCTGGCCAATTGCGCCATCGGCGGTGATCAGAATGAAGGCATTACCGTACGCGGGATTGCCTTCGACACGATGCTTGAGTCCTACGTACTCAACTCCACCGCCACCCGTCACGACATGGACAGCCTAGCGCAGAAGTACCTGGATCACACCACCGTGAGCTTCCAGGACATCGCCGGCAAAGGCGCCAAGCAGCTGACCTTCGACCAGATCGCCCTGGAACAGGCCGGGCCTTACGCCGCCGAAGATGCCGACGTGACCCTGCGCCTGCACCAGACGCTGTTCGAAAAACTCAGCGCCATACCGAGCCTGGCAAGCGTGCTGACCGATATCGAGATCCCGCTGGTGCCGGTGCTCGCTCGCATCGAGCGCCAGGGCGCGTTCGTCGACGCTGAACTGCTTGGCATCCAGAGCATCGAGCTGGGCAACAAGATGGTCGCGCTGGAGCGCGAAGCGTTCGAGATCGCCGGTGAAGAGTTCAACCTCGGCTCGCCGAAGCAACTGGGCGTGATCCTCTACGAGAAACTCGGCCTCCCGGTGCTGAAGAAGACCGCCAAGGGCCAGCCGTCCACCGCCGAAGAAGTGCTGGCGAAACTGGCCGAAGACGATCACCGCTTGCCAAAAGTGCTGATGGAACACCGCTCCATGAGCAAGCTGAAAAGCACCTACACCGATCGCCTGCCGGAGCAGATCAACCCGCGTACAGGGCGTATCCACACTTCATACCATCAAGCCGTTGCGTCGACCGGTCGCCTGTCGTCGAGCGATCCGAACCTGCAGAACATTCCTGTGCGTACTGCTGAAGGCCGACGCATCCGTCAGGCGTTCGTTGCGCCGAAAGGCTACAAACTGCTGGCGGCGGACTATTCGCAGATCGAACTGCGGATCATGGCCCACCTGTCCCGCGACGAAGGCCTGATGAATGCCTTCCGCAACAATCTGGACGTACACACCGCCACGGCGGCCGAAGTGTTCAAGGTCGAGCTGAACGAAGTGACGTCCGACCAGCGCCGTGGCGCCAAGGCGATCAACTTCGGCCTGATCTATGGCATGGGCGCGCAGAAGCTCGGCAAGGACATCGGCGTCGACACCAAGACCGCCAAGGCCTACATCGACACCTACTTCGCGCGTTACCCGGGCGTGCGCGAGTACATGGATCGCACCCGCGCCCAGGCTGCGGATCAAGGTTTTGTGGAAACAATTTTCGGTCGTCGCCTGTATCTGCCGGACATCAACTCCAACAAGCCGCAGGAACGCGCGGCCGCCGAACGTACGGCAATCAATGCGCCGATGCAGGGCACCGCGGCGGACATCATCAAGAAAGCCATGGTGGCAGTGGATAACTGGCTGAGCGCTTCCGGGCTGGACGCCAAAGTCATCCTGCAGGTGCACGACGAACTGGTGCTGGAGGTTCGCGAGGATCTGGTCGATCGGGTTCGCGAAGAAATTCGTGTGCACATGAGCGAAGCGGCAAAACTGGACGTGCCGTTGCTGGTGGAAGTGGGGATTGGCAACAACTGGGACGAGGCGCACTGAGGCCTCTGGAACGGGACTTTGCCGCGACCGAGCGTCGCGGCAAAGGCATTGAAAAGCGCTTAGGCCTGATCGTTCTTGAGCTTATTCCAAAGTTTTTTGAAAAGAATCTGAACTAATCTTGCGCCAAGGCACTCAGAGATACTGAATGGCTGGTGAAGCCCTTCGATGCTCCTATGTTGTGTTAAGTGTTGGCAGATATCTGAACCCCGCCCTAGCGGTTCGGAACTTAAACCCCGGAACTTCTCCCTCCCCATATGAAGTCCGGGGCTTTTTTTTGCCTCAAAACTGCCTGTGGCGCCGTCATACTGCGTTAAAAGCACTGCTAAAAATGCTCATTTAGGTCCCCTAAACTCCGCTTTTTAGCAGTGCTTTTGCCTTGCCTGACAGCACCACAGACAGTTTTGAAATCCCTTACTCTGCCGCCGCTTCCACGCCTTTATCTGCCAGTTCCATCCAGCCTGCCAACACAGTGTAGGCCTCTTCCAGACCCATGCGTTTCGGGGCGGAGAACAGCTGGATCGTCACTTGATCGCCCCACCCCTTACGGATTTCCGACTGCACCTTGAGCAGCGTGTTCTTGGCTGCGCCGTAGGTCAGTTTGTCGGCCTTGGTCAGCAGGATGTGCATCGGCATGCCGGCCGCAACGGCCCAGTCGAGCATCAGCAGGTCGAAGTCGGTCATTGGATGACGGATGTCCATCATCAGAATCAAACCCTTCAAACTCTCGCGGCCACCGAGGTAAGCCTCCAGGTGACGCTGCCAGTGTTGCTTCAGCGGGATCGGTACTTTTGCATAACCGTAGCCCGGGAGGTCGACCAGACGCCGTTCATCGTCTAGCTTGAAGAAGTTCAACAGCTGTGTGCGACCCGGGGTTTTCGAGGTGCGCGCCAGGCTGGCGTGAGTCAAAGTGTTCAGTGCGCTGGATTTACCGGCGTTGGAACGACCGGCGAACGCCACTTCGAAGCCTTCGTCGTCGGGGCACTGATCGACTTTGGCGGCACTGAGCATGAACGTGGACTGTTGGCACAGGCCGAGGATGGGATTCTTGAGTTGCATGGGATTTCCGATGTGGGCGGCGCCGGGATTAGGCGCGGAACGCGGTGTCGCTTCCGTTTCAGTGACGCCAGTATATAATGCCGCAGATTTTGTGTGTGCTTTGTCCCAGCGAAGGATGAAGTTCACGAGAGCGACAGACCTTGATTGCGCATTAGAACGCAGAACGCTCTCAACCCTGAAAAGGTCGTTTTATGACGAAATGGCTGCTGGCTGCCGGAGTCTTGATGCCGCTTTACAGCGCACAGGCTACACAGGATCCGGAAGCCGTGTACAACCGTGTTTGTGGAGCCTGTCATTCCGGCCAACTACCCATGGCGCCCAAAAGAGGCGATCAGGAAGCTTGGACGCCGAGGTTGGCGAAAGGTATGGAGACGCTGGTGCAACACGTGACCCAGGGTTTCAAGGCGATGCCGCCGCGTGGTTTGTGCATGGACTGCAGTGCCGAGGATTACCAGGCCCTCATCCTCTGGATGAGCGAGAGTAAGCCCGGTCCATAACTCTTAACCCTTAGCCGTAGTTGGATTAGCTGATGAACAAACTGATCGTGAGTCTGCTGTTGACCGTGGGAATCTCAGGCTTCGCCCATGCTGCCGGTGATGCAGCCGCAGGCCAGGCCAAAGCCGCCGTATGCGGCGCCTGCCATGGCCCGGATGGCAACAGCATGGCGCCAAACTTTCCAAAACTGGCCGGACAGGGTGAACGCTACCTGACCAAGCAACTGCACGACATCAAGTCGGGCAAGCGCACCGTTCTGGAAATGACCGGCCTGCTGACCAACCTGAGCGATCAGGACCTGGCCGATATCGCCGCCTACTTCGCCAGCCAGAAAGGCAGCGTCGGCGCCGCCGATCCGAAGATCGTCGCTCGCGGTGAAGCCCTGTTCCGTGGCGGCAACCTCGAGAAAGGCCTGCCAGCCTGCACCGGTTGCCACTCGCCGAACGGCGCCGGCAACGCAGCCGCCGGCTTCCCGCACCTGGGTGGCCAACACGCTCAGTACATCGCCAAGCAGCTGACCGATTTCCGCAAGGAAGAAGCCGGCCGCAACAACGACGGCGACGCGATGACCATGCGCACCATCGCCCGCAAGCTGAGCGACGAAGACATCGCGGCAGTCTCCAGCTACATTCAGGGCCTGCACTAAGACGCGCGATTCAAGCGTCGCGTGCGATGGCCAACGCCTGCCACGTTAACGCTCGATTAATCCGTTGCAGCAAGTATAAAAAGGGTGGCTTTGGCCGCCCTTTTTTGTGGCCGCTGCCGTTACACTACAGAACTCATGCCCGCCAGGATCTGTCTGAAAACAGGTCGCGCGAGGCGACCAAAATTGTCCAGGAGTAAAGCATGCGTAATCTGATCATCAGCGCCGCCCTCGTCGCTGCCAGCCTGTTCGGCGTGACCGCCCAGGCCGCCGAAGCCCCTGCTGCCCCTTATGTCGAACTGAGCAACCCGGTGCCGGTCGCCGTGCCTGGCAAGATCGAAGTGGTCGAGCTGTTCTGGTATGGCTGCCCGCATTGCTACGCGTTCGAGCCGGTGATCAATCCGTGGGTTGAAAAACTGCCGTCCGACGTCAACTTCGTACGCATTCCTGCGATGTTCGGTGGCCCGTGGGACGCTCACGGCCAGATGTTCCTGACCCTGGAAGCCATGGGCGTCGAGCACAACGTGCACGCTGCCGTATTCAACGCCATCCAGAAAGAACACAAGAAGCTGACCGACAAGAACGACATGGCCGACTTCCTCGCCACTCAAGGCGTGGACAAGGACAAGTTCCTGGCGACCTTCGACTCGTTCGCGATCAAAGGGCAGATCGTGAAAGCCCGCGAACTGGCCAAGAAATATGAAATCACCGGCGTTCCAACCATGATCGTCAACGGTAAGTACCGCTTCGATATCGGCTCCGCCGGCGGCGCCGAACAGGCACTGAAACTGGCTGATCAACTGGTGGCCAAAGAGCGAGCGGCCAACAAGGCAGCCGCCAACTAAGCGCGGCAATCGCCATGCGCCGCTGGGGAACCGAACGCGTCGTTGGCCTGCATGAACCGCAGGTCAACGAGCATCACCTGGAATCGACGGGCCTGCCCGCAGACAGCCGTCTGCGCTTGCTCAGCTTCAATATTCAGGTCGGCATCAGCACCGAGCGCTATCGGCACTACCTGACCCGCAGCTGGCAGCATCTGCTGCCGCACCCCGGGCGTTCGAGCAATCTGCAAAAGATCGGCAATCTGCTTGGCGACTTCGATCTGGTCGCTCTGCAGGAAGCCGATGGCGGCAGCCTGCGTTCAGGCTACGTCAATCAGGTCGAACACCTGGCCCAGCTCGGCGCCTTCCCCTACTGGTATCAACAACTCAATCGCAACCTTGGCCGACTGGCCCAGCACAGCAATGGCGTGCTCAGTCGCCTGCGGCCGTGGGCGATCGAAGACCATCCGCTGCCGGGTCCGAAGGGACGCGGTGCGATTCTGGTGCGCTTCGGCGAAGGCCCGGAAGCGCTGGTGGTGGTGATGATGCACCTGGCGCTCGGCGCCCGGGTGCGCAGCATGCAACTGGCCTACATCCGCGAACTGATCGGCGGCTACAAGCATCAGGTGCTGATGGGCGACATGAACACCCACGCCAGCGATCTGCTACAACACTCGCCGTTGCGCGACCTCGGCCTGCTGGCCCCGCAACTCGAAGCGACATTCCCCAGCTGGCGCCCGCAGCGCTGCCTGGACCATATTCTGCTCAGCCCGACCCTGACCCTGGAAAAGGTCGAAGTGCTGGCACAACCGATTTCCGATCACCTGCCGGTCGCGGTAGAGATTCGTCTGCCGGGTTCGCTCACGGCCGATGCATTGCCCGCGTTGAGCACTGCCCTTCGCGGAACCCCTGAATGAGCGACGAAGCCCAGCGCTGGAAAGAGAAATACCTCAAAAGCATCGAACAACAGGAAAAGCTTGAACGTCGATGGGACGCCCGGCTCGACCTGCTGCGCCGTGGTCTGGTGCGCAGCACCCTGGCGGCGGAGGGCACCGACCGCGTGGTCGATCAATGCATGAAAGAGATGCGCGACGTGGTGCGCACCGATGACATGGACGCCGGCCTCGCCGCCCTGCTCCCTCGCCTGGAAAAAGCCGTGCTCGATTCCGAGCAGCGCCGGGAAACCCGGATCGAACAGGTCAGCACCGCACTGACTGCGCTGGTTACTCAGTTGCAATCTCTCCCGCTGCCCCGAGATGTGGCCCAGCCGCTGAAGAAATTCGCCAAGCAGCTGGACGGCCGGGTAAGTCAGGCAAGGGAAATGCCGCTGTTGCTCAGCGAGCTCAGCGGCTTGCAAGGCAAGGCCTTGAGCCAGCTGGAGACGCCGGCGGAACCGGGACGACCGGGGTTGTTGCAGCGTCTGTTCGGCAGCCGCGACAACGAGGAAGCGCCTGTTCCAGTGATGCAGCCCGCGGCGGTCGTACTACCGGCACAAACAGAACAACCGCCCGTCACGCATGAAACCGCGCCCTTGCAGGAAGCGCCTGTCACCACCGCCGAACCGGTCGCCCCTGCGCCCGTCAGCCAAGCACCGGTCGCCGCCCCCGTGGCCGAACCCGCGAAAACTCCAGCGCCAACCCCCGAATATCATGCGGAGCCGGAGGTGGTGGCCTTCGAGCCGGCCAGAATCCTCACCGAATCCCCCTCCGCCCCCAGCGAACCAGAACCCGCCGAGCCTGAACCGGAGCCGCAGGCCTTTACGCCTCCTCCGGTTTTCGCGCCGGCAGTGCCAACAGCCATCAACCCGGACGAACTGATCCACCCCGGCGATACCCCGCCGCCCGTGATCCTCGACAGCCTGCCCATCCCCGAGCCCATCGCCCAGGCATTGGCCGCAATCGATCCGGAGCAATCCGAGCACGATATCCTTTACGCCCTGCCGGACTCGCCGGAACCGTCCTACAGTTCGGTCGCCAAACACATCGAAGACACGCTGATCGGGTTGCTGGACGACCTGACCTTGCCGGAGCGCCACCGCCCGCAAGCAGAGGCGATGCGCGACCGGCTGAAGAATGGGCTGAACTGGTACGAACTGTTGCCGATCCTCGACGATCTGGCGACTTTGATGCTGGCGATTACCGACAGCGGCCAGCACGAATTCGAAGCTTATTTGCAGCAACTCAACGAGCGGCTCGAAGCGTTTCAGAGCAATCTGCAGGCCGCCAGCGAAGGCCACGCCGACAACAGTTCTGCAGCGCGGGCGATGGACACGCAGATCCGCGAGCAGGTCGACGGCTTGCAGAACAGCGTGCAGGAAGCGGCCGATCTGGACGATTTGAAGCAGGTGCTGGAAAACCACCTCGAAGGCCTGCTCGGCACGATGGATCAGCATCAGAAACAGCGTGACGCCCGGGAGCAGGAAGTGGCTGTGCGCCTGAAAAGCCTGGCCGAGCGCGTCGCGCACATGGAGCAGGAAGCGCTGGGCTATCGCGAACACCTTGAAGAGCAGCGCCAGAAAGCCCTGATCGATCCGCTCACCGGCTTGCCCAACCGCGCCGCCTGGACCGAACGGCTCGAACATGAGATTGCCCAATGGCAGCAGCACGGCAACACTTTGAGCCTCGCCATGCTCGACCTCGATCACTTCAAACGGATCAACGACAACTACGGCCACCTGGCGGGCGACAAGGTGTTGAAGATCATCGCCACGGTGCTGCGCAAGCGTATGCGTGGCAACGATTTCATTGCCCGGTTTGGCGGAGAGGAATTTGTATTACTGCTGCCGGCAACACCGCCCGCCGTCGGTGCCAAGTTTTTGGAAACCCTGCGTGCGGCCATCGAAGCCTGCCCATTTCACTTCAAGGGTGAGCGCGTCACGATCACCGTTTCCATGGGTCTGACGACGTTCCGGGCGGGTGAGCACAGCGATCTGGTACTCAAAAGAGCCGATCAGGCGCTTTATCGGGCGAAAAACGCAGGGCGAAACCGGGTGGAGCTGGGCTGAGGCAATTGTTCCATATTGTTTAAATCAGCCATTCAAGCGTCGTAGCCCAAGGCGATACGTTACACTGTTGCATTATCGTCTTGCGTGTACCGCCCTCTGCCATGAAATTTTTTACCCTGCTCGCGTCGCTGATCCTCCTGGCCGGTTGTGCCAGCGGCCCGCGTTTTGACACTAGCCATCCTTCGGTCAATCACGACAGTCGCGTACAGTTTGTGATCGTGCACTACACCTCCGCATCGCTGGAACGCTCGCTGCAATTGCTGACCCACGGCGAGGTCAGCAGCCATTACCTGATCGGCGACGACAAAAACGCCACCATCTACAAACTGATGGACGAAAACCTGCGTGCCTGGCACGCCGGCGAAAGCGAATGGCAAGGTCGTACCTGGCTCAACTCCAGCTCGATCGGCATCGAGATCGTCAATCCGGGCTTCAAGGACACACCGACCGGTCGCCTCTGGTATCCCTACAGCGAAGCCCAGGTGCAGTCGCTGATCGTTCTGCTCAAGGACATCAGCAAACGCCAGGGCATCAGCCCGCGCCACATCATCGGCCATAGCGACATCGCCCCGCTGCGCAAGCTCGACCCGGGGCCGCTGTTCCCCTGGAAGCGCCTGGCAGCCGAAGGGCTGGGGCTCTGGCCCAACGAACAAGCCGTGGCACGCCAACAGGCGCAGTTCGACGCCGAACTGCCGAGCATCACCTGGTTCCAGAGCCAACTGGCTCGCCTGGGCTACTCGACGCCACAGACCGGCGAGCTGGATGTGGCGACCCGGCATGTGCTCGCGGCCTTCCAGATGCACTACCGCCCTACACGCTTTGACGGCACGCCGGATGCGCAAACAGCAGCGTTGCTGCTGGTGCTTAATCAGACAAAATAATGACGCCCGCCCGACGGTCAGGGCGAAAACGCAATCAGCAGCTATAACTCATTGGTAATTCTTCGGATATCCATGATGGTTGCTACCCGAGAGACGCTGCGTAGCTGGTTTTATCGCCCCTGGTTTCTGGCGATGATCGCGGCTGTCCTCAGTGCGAGCCTGCTGATTACCGGCGGTCTGTTCGTGGCCATGCGCCAGGTCGAACAAAGCGAAAGCCAGGAAATGAACGCCCAGGGCGAGCGCTTCCTGGCGCGTCTGGAGCAACTGTTCGGCCAGTTGCGCGAAAGCCTCGACGACCTCGAAGCCCAGCCCTTGCGCAGCTGCGACGACGAAATGATCGCGACGTTGCAGCAAGTGACGTTCAACTACCGCTTCGTCTATGAAGCGGCCTACATGGACGCCACGCGGATCTGCTCCAACCGTCCGCGCCAGGAAGGCCTGTCGGTGGTCCGTCCTCCGGACATCAAGGGCCCGACCTACAGCTACTGGCTGAACACCACCACCGAACCCGATGAAAACCGCGCAGCGCTGATGCTCGGGCGCGGCAACTTTCGCGTAGCCACCTCGCGCGGACATCTCACCGACATGGTCGACCTGTTGCCCGGCAGCAGCCTGTTGGTAGTGCTGGATCACGGGACCCGGGCGATTCCGGTGCTCGGCGTTCCACAGGTCTGGCCGCCCACCGAGCCCTGGCCGCCGAAAACCCCGAACGCACTGCAAGTCACCCAGTCACACCTGATCTACCGCATGCCCACTGACAACCCGGAATACCAACTGGTGCTGATCAGCCCGCGCACGGGCATGCACATTCCGGAGCTCTGGTGGTGGATGGTGCCTTTCTGTCTGGTGCTCGGTGCGCTGGTGGGCGTTCTGGTGTTCTGGGTCGTGCGCCAGCGCCAGTCGCTCGACGCCGAGCTGCACGGCGCCATCCGCCGTGGCGAGTTGCAGGTGCTTTATCAGCCGATCTTCGATCTCGACAGCCGCAACTGCGTCGGTGCCGAAGCCTTGCTGCGCTGGCGCCGGCCGGACGGCACGCTGACCAGCCCCGACCTGTTCATCCCGATGGCCGAGAACACCGGACAGATTCGCCAGATGACCGACTTCGTCCTGCAACGCCTGCTCGAGCAGTTGGGTCAGTTGCTGCGGGCCAATCCGCAGCTGTACATCTCGGTGAACCTGGCCGCCTGCGACGTGATGGTGCCGCGCATCGGCCAGGTCATGGCGCGGCTGCTGACCCTGCATCGGGTGGCGGCGCGGCAGATTGCTTTCGAGGTGACCGAGCGCGGCCTGATCGATGTGGTGGTAGCCCGGGAAAACCTGCAGGCGCTGCGCGATGTCGGGCATCAGGTGCTGATCGACGATTTCGGCACCGGCTATTGCAGCCTGGCCTATTTGCAAACCCTGCCGGTGGATTGCCTGAAGATCGACAAGGCCTTCATCGACGCCCTCGGCCATGACGCCGCCAGCAGCGGCGTCGCGCCGCACATCATTCACATGGCCCAGGCGCTGGACCTGAAGGTGATCGCCGAAGGGATCGAATATGAATCCCAGGCCGAGCTGCTGAGCAGCGAAGGTGTGAAGTTCGGTCAAGGCTGGCTGTTCGCCCACGCCTTGAGCGCGGTGCAGTTCATTGAACTGATCACTCGTGGACGGCGGCTCGCCGGCCGCCGGATCGACGACGAAGCCTAGACCGCCAGCGCCATGTAGAACTGCGTGCCCTGCCCCGGCCGCGAGTAAACGCCCATCCGCCCACCGTGCAACTGCACAATTTCCTTGCACAGCGCCAGACCCAGCCCGGCTCCGCCCTTCTTGCGCCCGACTTGAACGAACGGTTCGAAGATCCGCCCTTGTTGACCGTAGGCAATCCCTTCGCCGTTGTCTTCGACGCTGATGATCACCCGTTCGCCATGGCGCCGGGCCTGCAAGCGGATCAGACCGTCGCGCGCCGTGTGGCGCAAGGCGTTGTCGATCAGGTTGTCGAGGACTCGATCGAGCTGCGCCTGATCCGCCTGCAAGCGTGGCAGCGGGCCTTGGGCTTCGACCTTCAAGGCAACGCCCTTCTGCGCCGCCGAATCGGCGAAACGCAAACGCGCCTGCTCCAGCAGATCCTCGATGGAGCACGGCGCCAGCGTGAGCTTCTGCAAACCGCTCTGATAACGCGAAAAGTTGAGCAGATCGTTGATCAACTGCATCAGGCGCTGCATTTCTTCATTGACCGTGTCGAGCAGGTCGGACTCGCGCGACTCCGGAGGAAACTTAGCCCGCTCGCGGAACAGCCCGAAAGCCATGTGCATGCCCGTGACCGGTGTGCGCAATTCGTGAGACGCGCGCAGCACGAACTCGCTGCGCACCCGTTCGAAGGCGCGCTGCTCGGTGACGTCATGCAAAACCATCACGGCGCCTAGGATATGCCCCTGGGTATGGCTGACCGGCGTAAGGCTGTAGGTCAGCAGGCGCGACTCGCCATCGACCTCGATGCTCAAGTCTTCCGGCGCCCGCTCGAGGGTGCCGCCGCGCAATACCAATTGAAGTTGTGCATCCAGCTCCGGACGTTGAAGCGCTGTGCCCAGGCCCTCGCCGAAACGGTCGCTTTCCCAGCCCAATTGTCGCTGGGCCACCGGGTTCAAGTGTTCCAGACGACCCTGACGGTCGATCATCAGCAAACCATCATCGATGCTGTCGAGTACCGCTTGCAGGCGCTGCTGGCCAGCGAGCAGTTCGTCGACATTGGTCGCCTGATGCTCGCGCAGGGCTTCGGCCATCAGCCCGAAGCGGCGCGTCAACAGATTGATCTCCATCGCCGAGGACACCGGCAGGGTCACTTCGAAATTGCCCTGGCCGATATTGTCCGCCGCTTTGGCCAACGCTTCGATCGGCGCACCAAAACGCCGCGCAATGCCCTGGGCGGTAACGAAACCAATGATCAGCACTGCCAGCCCCACCAGCCCGAGCAGGCCGGAAATCAGCAGCGCCCGGTCACGGGCAGCGTGCTGGACAGCGTTGATGTTATCCAGCGCGTGCTTGTGCTCGGTGATCAAACCGTTACGCAGGGTGTTGAATCGTTCGCGCAAGTCGCCACTACCACTCAGGGCGGCGCCCGGATCGCGGGAGATATCGAACGCCTCAAGGAAGGTCAGGTAATCGCTCTTCGCCTGACTGAATCCATATTGGCGATTGTCGTTTTTCTGCTCTTGGGCGATACCCTCGTCGAGCAATTCGAAATAGCGTTGTTTGGATGCTTCGAACGCCACGGGATCGGGTTTCTCGGCAAGCATCATGATCAGTTGATCGCCAAGCGTCTGCCGCAGCTTGAGCCCCAGATCGAGGGTGACGAAGTTGTTGCGGATCAGCGCCTCCTGAGTCCCGGCCATCTGCATCACGCTGACCAGCCCGAGCATCAGCCCGAGCAAGGCCACGGTGATCAGCGCGGAAATGCTCAGGAACAAGCGAGTCCGCAACTTCATCGCCAGTTTCATCGGCGGATGCTCACAGGTTGTACTGCTTGCGCTTGCGATACAGGGTCGAGGCGTCGATCCCCAGAGTCTTGGCGGCCTGATCGAGAGTGCCGGCAGTCGCCAGTACTGCGCCGATGTGGGCTTTCTCCAGCTCATCGAGGCTCAGCGCGGCGCCAACCCGTGGCGCGTTGTTCGCCGGTTGTTCGGCCATGCCGAGGTGGCTGATTTCCACACGCTCCTGCGGGCAGATGATGCTCGCCCGCTCGACCACGTTGCGCAGCTCACGGATGTTGCCGGGCCAGCGATAACCCAACAGTGCTTCGCGAGCCTCGTCGCTGAAACCCCGGGCCGGGCGCGCGTATTCCTTCACAAAGCGAGCGAGGAAACGGTCGGCCAGGGTCAGGATGTCTTCGGCCCGCTCGCGCAGCGGCGGCAGATGCAGGGTGATGACGTTCAGGCGATAGAGCAGGTCCTCACGGAAACGCCCGTCGCGCACCATGTCTTCAAGATTGAGGTTGGTGGCGGCGAGAATACGCACATCGGCGCGGCGGGTGACCGGATCCCCTACCCGCTCGTATTCCTTGTCTTGGATGAAACGCAGCAACTTGGGTTGCAACGTCAGCGGAAAATCGCCGATCTCGTCGAGAAACAGCGTGCCGCCATCGGCTTGGTTAACCCGACCCAGCGTGCTTTCGCTGGCCCCGGTGAACGCGCCACGACTGTGACCGAACAGCTCGCTTTCCATCAGTTCGGCGGTCAGCGACGGGCAATTGATGGTGACGCAGGATTTCTTCTCGCGCTTGCTCCAGCCGTGAATGGCTCGGGCCAGTTCACCTTTACCGGTGCCGGACTCGCCGAGGATCAGAATATTGGCGTCGGTGCCCGCCACTTGCCGCGCGGTTTCCAGTACGACCTTCATCGCCGGGCTGTGGGAATCGAGACCGTCCTTGGGTTTGCGGATCTCGCCTTCGAGGGCTTCCAGACGCGCCGACAGCTGGCGCACTTCAAGCTGCTTGGCGGTCGCAAGGCGCAATTGATCCGGGCTGCACGGTTTGACCAGATAATCGGCAGCGCCGGCCTGAATCGCGTCTACCGCGGTATCGACAGCCGAATGCGCGGTGACGATCACCACCCGCATCCACGGCGCCTGAATGCGCATCTGCGCCAATACATCCAGGCCGTTGTCTTCACCCAGGCGCAAATCAAGGAAGCACAGGTCGAACACCTGGCGTTGCAGCAGCGCGTCAGCCTGAGCCGCGCTGTTGGCGGTGGCGACGGTATAACCTTCGTCTTCGAGGCAATAACGAAAGGTTCGCAGGATGGCGGATTCATCGTCCACCAGCAGAATGCGGCCTTGGTGCTCAGTGGCTGATTCCATTTTTCCTACGCTCCATAAGTGAATGTCTTGGGTTAGTCCCGGAAAAATCGGGCAAGTTGCATGGTTGATTCTGATCGATTCCAGTCATAGCAGGGTAGCTCTCTCCTGCCCTAACGGCTAATCCACTGATTTCATTGGTTTTTTAAACATCGCACAGTTTCAGGTCGGTTTCCTGCCTACTTTTCTGACATCCGTACCCTGTCCTCAATTCAAAAATAATGATTTCTCCTACGAAATAATCGTGCATTACGCACGACCCTATGCGGACCATCGTGCAGGATGCGTCGTCAGGAATTTTCACACCGTTTGTAACTAGCTGATTTTATTGGTTTTTTTCAAACAAAAAAGCTGGCACGCAGGCTGCAATACCTCTTTCAGCCCGGGCAGATATGCACTGCCCCAATCGAACAAGAGTGAGGAACCCAGGATGACTCGCCCACGTGCCGCCCAAATGCGTATCTCGCCACTGCACTTGCAGCAGGCCCTGTTTGGCGCACTTGCGCTGCTGATCACTTTGATCGCCTGCCAGCAATACCTGCGCTGGGAGCACAGTCAGCAACCTGAGCCTTTGATCTCGATGCAACACGCGACGCAGACGCACTTCAGCGCCGTCAGCAGCAGCCAGGCCGACAACGGCGCGATGCGCATGATGGACGTCGACCAGCCACAGCCACTGGGCGACATGCCCCGTGAAGAACGCTGGGTTTTCTGATCAACGAATCTGGGCGTCCCCGCGCCGAGACCGGCAACATCCCTAAATAGAAGCAAGGAGAATCACCATGTTGAGCTGGGCAATCACATTCCTGATCATTGCCATCATCGCTGCAGTACTGGGCTTCGGTGGTATCGCGGGCACCGCCACGGGTATCGCCAAGATTCTCTTTGTCGTGTTCCTGGTGATGTTCATCGCTTCCTTCTTCTTTGGCCGTCGCGGTCGAGGTTGAACATGAAGGGTTTAAAGACACTGGCAGCCGCCCTGCTCCTGGGCGGTAGTGCCATGGCGATGGCGGCCAATGACGGCCAGGCGCGGGTCAACGAACTGTTGAGTTCCGACCCGCAATACAGGGAAACCTGGGAAGGTGTGGTGAAGAAGGAAGAACGCCTGCCGGAATGGGTGATGAACCTGTCCGGTACGCCTGACCAGCAGATGAATGCCGTAACCGAAGATGGCGACAAGTATCTGGTCGGCCCGCTCTGCGAATCCGCAGACAAGTGCATGAACCATCGCTTGATCGTCGCGTTCAGTTTCGACAAGAAAGACGCTTACGCCATGCTTGTGGATGTGCCTGAAGGGCTGCCGGCAGACAAGTCGCCCACGCGACATGCCACTTACCGCTTCCTCGGCAAACCCGATCAGGGCATGCAGGATCTTCTGATGGAAACGCTGAAGAAAGATCCGAACTGGTATTGAACACGAGGGCAGCCGAAAGGCTGTCCTCCATTGCGTCGGCCCGAGGAAGGCCGGTGCATGACCAAGGGGCCGGGATGTTCTGACTGTTGCAGGGTCGGAGTGACCTACGGGTACAGGGAGTGCCTGCGATGAGGGCCGGGTCAGGGTAAAAGCTGCGACGCAAGTTCGCCAACCGAAGCGGTTTGACGGACTTGCGCTGAGCTTTCAACACGACAAAATGTTGATCCAGAGCGTCCTGCTCTTCATTTTTATCGCCCACACTGCGTGCTAAAGCATTTCGCGGTGTTTCGTCGCGACCGTATATCGAGAAAGAGTCGATCCACCAAGTCGGACATTTAGTTTCCGAACGTAGGCTTTTTCCCAAATTTTTCGTCGAAATCACTCGTTCAAAAAATAACCAACCTACGCTGTAATGGCCGGTTCACGGCACTTATGCCTGCCGAAATGTCGTATTCGAACCGGTTGGGACGCCAGTTTCATTTAAAAAAGCTCATGCCGATTCGGCATAGGGTAGGCGTTTACGGCATTAGACGGCGCAACCTTGCATCGGAATAGTTGCGCCTTTTTTCGCCTGCCGGAGAGCCGTAAACACGCGCTTCGGGGCACCTTATACGGAGGCAGATGCACAGACTTTTCCGCTGATGAGCGTTCCAGTTCCTGCATGTGCCTGAGTCAAACGCAAGTAAGGGTAAAGATAATGAAGAAGGCAAAGCTTAGCCTCGCCTGGCAGATCCTCATCGGTCTGGTATTGGGGATTGCAATCGGTGCGTTGCTCAACCATTTCAGTGCCGAGAAGGCCTGGTGGATCAGCAACGTCCTGCAACCGGCAGGCGATATCTTTATCCGTCTGATCAAGATGATCGTGATCCCGATCGTCATCTCTTCCCTGATCGTCGGCATCGCCGGCGTGGGCGACGCCAAGAAGCTCGGGCGCATCGGCCTGAAGACCATCATCTACTTCGAAATCGTCACTACCATCGCCATCGTCGTCGGCCTGCTGCTGGCCAACCTGTTCCATCCGGGTGCCGGCATCGACATGAGCACCCTGGGCACTGTGGACATCTCCAAGTACCAGGCGACCGCCGCCGAAGTGCAGCATGAACACGCGTTCATCGAGACCATCCTCAACCTGATCCCGTCGAACATCTTCGCGGCCATGGCCCGCGGCGAAATGCTGCCGATCATCTTCTTCTCCGTGCTGTTCGGTCTCGGTCTGTCGAGCCTGCAGTCGGACCTGCGCGAGCCGCTGGTGAAGATGTTCCAGGGCGTCTCGGAAAGCATGTTCAAAGTCACCCACATGATCATGAACTACGCCCCTATCGGCGTATTCGCACTGATCGCGGTGACCGTGGCCAACTTCGGTTTCGCCTCGCTGCTGCCGCTGGCCAAGCTGGTGATCCTGGTTTACGTCGCCATCGCCTTCTTCGCCTTCGTGATTCTGGGCCTGATCGCCAAGATGTTCGGCTTCTCGGTGATCAAGCTGATGCGCATCTTCAAGGATGAGCTGGTGCTGGCTTACTCCACCGCCTCCTCGGAAACCGTACTGCCACGCGTGATCGAGAAGATGGAAGCCTACGGCGCACCGAAAGCCATCTGCAGCTTCGTGGTACCGACCGGCTACTCGTTCAACCTCGACGGTTCGACCCTGTACCAGTCCATCGCGGCGATCTTCATTGCCCAGCTGTACGGCATTGACCTGTCGATCAGCCAGCAACTGCTGCTGGTCCTGACCCTGATGGTTACCTCCAAAGGTATCGCCGGCGTGCCGGGCGTGTCCTTCGTGGTACTGCTGGCCACTCTGGGCAGCGTGGGTATCCCGCTGGAAGGCCTGGCCTTCATCGCCGGTGTCGACCGTGTGATGGACATGGCGCGTACCGCCCTGAACGTGATCGGCAACGCCCTCGCCGTACTGGTCATCGCCCGCTGGGAAGGCATGTACGACGACGCCAAGGGCCAGCGCTACTGGAACTCGCTGCCGCACTGGCGCAGCAAGGAAAAACTGCCGGCCGGTGAAATCTCCAAAAACTGATGCAAAACCCTGTGGGAGCTGGCTTGCCAGCGATGAGGTGCGCACATTCAACATATTCGCTGAATGAACACCGCCATCGCGGGCAAGCCCGCTCCCACAGTGGTTGATGCAAGCCTTACCAACAAACCCCGGAGAAATCCGGGGTTTGTCGTTTCTGGCGACCCCGCTATCATTCGCCGCATCTTCCGGGGGATTTGACTGATGCTTAATGGCCTGTGGCTTGGCTTCTTCGTCGTGGCAGCCGTTTCGGCGCTGGGGCAATGGCTGATCGGCGGCAACGCCGGGATCTTCGCGGCGATGGTGGAAAGCATTTTTGCCATGGCCAAGCTGTCGGTCGAAGTCATGGTGCTGCTGTTCGGCACGCTGACCCTGTGGCTGGGCTTCCTGCGCATTGCCGAAAAGGCCGGCATCGTTGAATGGCTGGCCAAAGTGCTCGGGCCACTGTTCCTGCGGCTGATGCCGGAAGTTCCAGCCGGACATCCCGCGCTGGGCCTGATCACCCTGAACTTCGCCGCCAACGGTCTGGGCCTGGACAACGCCGCCACGCCGATCGGCCTTAAAGCCATGAAGGCGCTGCAAGAGCTCAACCCCAGCTCGACCATCGCCAGCAACGCGCAAATCCTGTTCCTGGTGCTCAACGCGTCGTCCCTGACTCTGTTGCCGGTGACGATCTTGATGTATCGCGCCCAGCAAGGCGCGCCGGACCCGACGCTGGTGTTCCTGCCGATCCTGCTGGCCACCAGTTGCTCGACCATCGTCGGCTTCCTGTCGGTGGCGTTCATGCAGCGCCTGCGCGTGTGGGACCCGGTGGTGCTGGCTTACCTGATTCCCGGCGCGCTGATCCTCGGCGGCTTCATGGCGTTGCTCGCGACGATGTCGGCCACGGCACTGGCGGGGCTGTCGTCGATCCTCGGCAACCTGACGCTGTTCGGCCTGATCATGCTGTTCCTGGTGATCGGCGCGTTGCGCAAAGTGAAGGTTTACGAGGCCTTCGTCGAAGGCGCCAAGGAAGGTTTCGACGTCGCCAAGAACCTGCTGCCGTATCTGGTGGCGATGCTTTGCGCGATCGGCGTATTGCGTGCATCGGGCGCACTGGATTTCGGCCTCGACGGCATCCGTCATCTGGTGGAGTGGGCAGGGTGGGACACGCGCTTCGTCGATGCGTTGCCGACCGCCATGGTCAAACCGTTCTCCGGCAGCGCCGCCCGGGCGATGCTGATCGAAACGATGAAGACCTCGGGCGTGGACAGCTTCCCGGCGCTGGTGGCGGCGACGATCCAGGGCAGCACCGAAACCACGTTCTACGTGCTGGCGGTGTACTTCGGCGCGGTGGGCATCCAGCGCGCCCGGCATGCCGTCGGTTGCGCGTTGCTGGCCGAGCTGGCGGGTGTGCTCGGCGCTATCGGCGTCTGCTACTGGTTCTTCGGTTAAGGATCAAGGCCGGGCAGGTGGGGCAACTTTCTGCCCTTGCTCCACCGCCCACGCCACCACCTTCGCGGTGAGGCGATCACTGGCCTGACCGAATCCGGCCACCACCGCCGGGACCTTCACATCACTGAGCGGCTGACGTTCTTCGAAGCGGCGACTGGCGAGAATCCGCTGGTCGTAACCGCGCACCAGCAACGCATCGACCCGCACCACCACGCTGGCCTGCGTGCCCTGATACTCGGTCTGAAACGCCTGCAGGCTGCCACCCAGTTCCAGGTCCGCCTGGAAATTGCTGTCGTCGGTGCTCAACAGCGACACCCGGCCATCGCGCTGGAAGCCATCGAGCAAGCGGTTACGCACCAGCACCGGCGCCGGATCGCTCCAGCGCGAGGCCTTGTAACTGCTGATCACATCGCCCTGAGGAATCACCGCGATGCTCGGCCGGTTCAGCGCTTCACTGGCCTGCAGTTTGTTCAGGCGCAGCGACCAGTGCTGGGTAGATGCCGAACTGGCCGAGGCGGGCGCCTGTGCCGTCGGCAGGCGATAGACATCCGACGGTTCGGACTTGGGCAGGATCGAGCACGCGCTGATCAGCGTGAAGCCGGCGAGGAGGGCGAGGCGAATCAGCTTCATGGCGTGAACTCCTTGTTCTTGTCACTGCCCAGCAGGTAACCGCTGGGGTTGGCCTCCAGGCGTTGGGAAATGGCGCGCAGCGAGTTCAGGGTTTCACGCAGTTCGCGGATCGCCGGGGCCAGGCCGTTGAGGCCCTGCATGCCGCTGTCGAGGGAGTTCTGGTTCTTGCTGAGCAGGCCGTTGATGGTGGCGCTGCTTTGCTCCAGGGACTTCATCGCCTGCTCGGCGCTGCCCAAGGCCTGCTTGCCCTGATCGTTGAGCAGGCCGTTGGCGTTGCGCATCAGCGCCGATGTCTGTTCGAGCATGTTGCCGGCCTGTTTGCCGACCGTCGCCAGTTGCTGCATGGCCTGGCGCAGGTCGCCGCGCTGATCGTTGATCGAGCCGGTGGTCTGCTCCAGATGCGCGAGAGTTTTGCTCACGCGCTCGATGTTGTCGGCGGAGAACATCTGATTGGCATTGTTCAGCAGCGTGCTGACACCGCTCATCAGGTCGTTGCTGTCATTGAGCAGCCGCGAGATGGGCGAGGGAGAGGCGACAATCGTCGGCAGATTGCCGTCATGGCCCTTGAGTTTCGGGCTTTGCGGCGTGCCTCCGCTGAGCTGGATGATCGACGTGCCGGTGATCCCGGCCAAGGCCAGTTTGGCCTCGGTGTCTTCCTTGACCGGCGTGTCGCCGGCCAGGCGAATGCGTGCCAGCACTCGACGCGGGTCCTTCGGATCAAGGCGCAGGCTGACCACATCGCCGACCTTGATCCCGCTGTACTGCACCGGGCTGCCCCGGGACAGGCCGCTGACCGCCTCGTTGAAGACGATTTCGTAATCCTTGAACTCGGTGTCGACGCTGGACTTGGCCAGCCACAGACCGAAGAGCAGGGCGCCCGCCACCACAATCACCGTGAACAGGCCGATCAATACATGATGGGCTCGGGTTTCCATGTCAGACCTCGTTGAGCTGTTTGGCGGCGTCCAGCGCCGAGCGGCCGCGAGGGCCGTGGAAGTATTCGTGAATCCACGCGTCGTCGGTTTCCGAGACCACGTCGATGGGACCGGCCACCAGCACCTTCTTCTGTGCCAGTACCGCGACGCGGTCGGTGATGGTGTAGAGCGTGTCGAGGTCGTGAGTCACCAGAAACACGCTCAGGCCCAGCGCGTCGCGCAGGGTCAGGATCAATTGGTCGAACTGCGCGGCGCCAATCGGATCGAGGCCGGCAGTGGGTTCGTCGAGAAACAGAATGTCCGGGTCCAGCGCCAGCGCCCGGGCCAGTGCCGCGCGCTTGATCATGCCGCCGGACAGCGAGGCCGGGTACTTGTCCGCCGCCGACAACGGCAGCCCGGCCAGCGCCAGCTTCACCGCCGCCAGATGTTCGGCATCGTCGCGGCTCAGGCCGGCGTGTTCGATCAGGGGCAGGGCGACATTCTCGGTGACGGTCAGCGACGAGAACAGCGCGCCTTTCTGAAACAGCACGCCAAAGCGCCGCTCGATCAGCGAACGCTCATGCTCCGGCAGGCTCGGCAGATTCTGACCGAACACCTTGACCATGCCTTCGCTGGGCCGGCGCAAGCCGACGATGCTGCGCAGCAACACCGATTTGCCGCTGCCGGAGCCGCCGACCACGGCCAGGATCTCGCCTTTGTACAAGTCCAGGTCGAGGTTCTCGTGCACGCTCTGGCGGCCGAAGCGATTGCATAGGCCACGGACTTCGATCACCGCCTCGGAGGGCGCGCGGGGTAGACGACTCACCAGCCCATCTCCATGAAAAACAGCGCAGCGACCGCGTCGAGCACGATCACCACGAAAATCGATTGCACCACGCTAGAGGTGGTGTGGGCGCCGACCGATTCGGCGCTGCCGCTGACCTTGAAGCCTTCCAGACAGCCGATGGCGGCAATCAGGAACGCGAAGATCGGGGCTTTGACCAGGCCCACCAGGAAATGTTGAATCCCTATGTCGCTTTGTAGCAGCGACAGGAACATCGCCGGCGAGATATCCAGCGACACCGCGCAGACCACCGCGCCGCCGACGATCCCGCAGATCATCGCCAGAAAGGTCAGCATCGGCAGCGCTACCAGCAGCGCCAGTACCCGGGGCACAACCAGCAATTCCATGGGATCGAGGCCGAGGGTGCGAATGGCGTCGATTTCCTCGTTGGCCTTCATCGAGCCGATCTGCGCGGTAAAGGCACTGGCGGTGCGGCCGGCCATCAGAATCGCCGTGAGCAGCACGCCGAACTCACGCAGAAAGGCGAAGCCCACCAGATCCACGGTGAACACGCTGGCACCGAAACTGGCCAGAACCGTCGCCCCGAGGAACGCCACCACCGCACCCACCAGAAAGGTCAATAACGCCACGATGGGCGCAGCGTCGAGGCCGGTCTGTTCGATGTGCGCAATCATCGGCGTGATCCGCCAGCGCTTGGGCCGGAACAGGCTGCGGGCGATGGTTTCGAGGATCAGGCCGACGAAACCGAGCAGCTGCAAAGTGTCCTGCCAGACCGTATCAACGGCCCGGCCGATGCGCGTCAGCAATTGCACGCTGACGCTGATTTCCGGTTCCTTGATCGGCACGCAGAAGTCGGTCAGCGAGCGATACACGGTTTGCAGCAAGGCGCGGTCGGCGCTGGAAATCGTGCAGTCGGGGTGTTCGGCGGACTTGCTCAGCCGCTCGGAGCCGAGCAGTTCCACCAGCAGCGACGCACCGGCGGTGTCGAGGGCGCCGAGGCCGTTGAGGTCGATGGGGGTGTTGGCGTCGTACTGGCCGTGGAGCGTTTCGCTCAGTTGCTTGAGGTCGGCGTAATGGGCAAGCGTCCAGTCCCCGGTGACCCGCAGGCGGGCAGGGGTGATCGAGGTGTCCAGGCGGGCACTGCCGGTCATTGGGCTGCTGGTCATAAGCTCCGTGCTTGTTCGGCTTTTGAGACGAACCTACGTAATAGCACGAACACGGTTACTTTTCTTTGGTCGGTGTGCTGTCCGTGACTTCGAAGCGCAGCACGCCAATCACCTGACCGTCCTCGGTCAACACCCGCACCTGCCACTTGCCTGCCGGGTTGCCGGGGAAATTCTGTTTGTGAGTCCAGGCCCGGTAGCCCTCCTTGCGCCCGCCGTGGATGTCGAGGGCGATGCGGTCGACCTCTTTGCCGTTGAATTGCCAGACGTGATAAATCCGCTCATCAAGCCCGCGCGGCGCGTTGATCGCGGTGTAGGCATAGAGCCCGCCGCCACGGATCTGTTCGGCGCTGACTTCCTTGAGGCTGGCGCCCGGAACCCGGTCCTGCACCTGAGTGCTGATCGCCACGTCGGTCATCCACAGCGTCGCCGGCGGCACCCACGAACGCAGGACCCAACCGACGCCACCGATGCCGACCGTGATACACAGGATCGCCAGCGCGTTGCGCACGGTGCGGATCGGGAAGATCGACGCCAGGCTCGGGAACGACAACACCACCGCAATCCCCAGCGCCCATTTGAAGCTCTGCGAGGTGGTCAGGTGCATGATCACCGGCAGCGCTGTGAGCAGGGCGGCGAACAGGGTCAGGGTGTGCAGCGCGAGGAACGCCCAGCGCCGTGGCGCCAGCCACTTGTAGTAGAGCGGGTCGACGATCGTGATCAGCGCCGCGATGCACAACAGCCCGGTGAAAAACAGCTGGCCACTGTTCCAGGTGGTGGTGATGAAGAAGAACGGCAGGACGAAAAACAGGCTTTCCTGGTGGATCATCTGCGTCGCATAACGCAGCAGCGGCTGGGGGATTTCCCGTTTAAAGATCCGCGTGAACAGTTTGGTCAGGCTGTTTTCCAGCATCAGCCAGATCCAGCTCAGCAGCATGATCGTGGTGATCCAGCTCGCCAGCCCCTGTTGCCGGTCGACCAGAATGAAACTGCCGACCCCGGAGATGAAACCGCCGAGCGCAATGACCCCGGGGTAGCGCTTCATCAGTTCGAGAATGCGCTGGATCAGGAGGGTCAATTTAGACATGGGGGCGGTTCACGACTGGATAGGAAAAAAACCTCGACAGAGTACCGCCCGCCGGGCCCCGTGGCGAGGCTGCCGGTCAGTCTGGATCCACGGGCTTGCGCCGATGCAGGCGCCAGCCGAGCAGAATCAGCACCAGCACGCCCAATCCGCCCGCCAGCAGCCACAACACCTGATCGTCGCTGAGCAGCGGTTTCTCGATCCGCAGATAACCCGGTTGCAGCAACAACTCGCGCATGGCCTTGTTCGCCGCCTCCAGCGTCACGCCTTGCAGCTCCCGTGCAGGATCAGCGAAGCGCCCATCTTCGTAGTCGCCCAACGCGCTCCAGTAATAGTCGGCCATGGCGCTGGTGCCCTGCACGGCCCAGGCTTGGTGGGCGATGGCAGCTTGCTTCAAGCGATTGAACGTGTCGGCATCGAGGCCGTTTTTCAGCAGGTCGGCCTTGAGGTCTTCCAGCACTTGTTCGGCTTCGGCAATGTCGCCGCGATCCAGGTCGGCGTTGAGGCTCATGAAACCGACGCCGCCGAACACCTCGCGCTCGGCCCACGGCCCGTAGGACAAACCGTGGTTCAGGCGCAATTGGCGATACAGCGCCCACTCCAGATATTCCTTGAGCAGGTCGAAGGTTTCGTCGTACTGATCGTCCAGCACCGGCTCCGGCACCAGCCAGTGCAGCTTGGCGCTGTTGCCGATGAAACCGCGAGTGATCGTGCGTTCGTGAGCGGCGCTGGCGCGGATGTCCGGCAGCGGACGGTGTTCGCTCGGGTCGACCGCTTCCAGCGCGCCCCATGCCCGTTCCAGATAGGCCGGCAGCAATTTATCGAGGTCACCAACGACAATCAGGGTCATGTTGTTCGGCGCGTACCAGGCCTTGCGCACCTTCTCCAACTGTTCGCGGGTCAGGCCATCGACCTCGGCCCGCTGCGGGCATTTGAGGCCCAGTTCGACCGCCAGCTGATTGCTCGCGGTGTGGCCCAGGTCCTGCCGGTCAAGAAAGCGTTGCAGCCGGGTGTAATGACCGCCGTCCTCACGCTCGACCACTCGCTTGGCAGCGTTGATCGCGTTGTCGTCGAAGCGGGTCTGGGTCAGCAGGTCCAGCAGCAGGTCGAGGACCTTGCGCTGGTTTTTCGCCGGGGCTTCGATGACGAAGGTGGTGTCGGCGTTGCTGGTGAAGGCGTTCCAGTCACCACCGAGGGCCTGCATGCGCTCTTCGAGACCGCCTTCGCCGGTGGCGTCGATGCCGCTGAACAGCAAGTGTTCGAGCAGGTGCGGCAGCTCTTTTTCATTGCAGTCGAAATCGTCCAGACCAACGCCGATCACCAAGCGGATCGCCACGTGCCCACGCTCGGTGCCGGGCTTGAGCAGCAATTGCAGACCGTTGGGCAGCGCATAGCCTTCGACCTGAAAACGATCCAGGGCGAAAGCGGGCAGGGAACCGAGCAACAGACAGGCGAACAACAGGCAACGCATAACGAGCTTCCATACGGCTGAATTGGAGATCCGTGTCGTCAGTCCGGCCGCGAGGCCGAACCTTGAGTTACTGACTGACCACAACCCCAGACGTTCAAGGCGAATGCGTGATGTCCGCCATATCGTCCGCCGCCAGCGCGCCGGTATCGGAAGTTTCCAGCACCACATAGGCGCTGCTGCAGAACAGCGAGTTCAGGCGTTTCATGTCGGCAATCAACTCCAGGTGCAACGAACTGGTCTCGATACTCTGCACGATCTTGCGTTGCAATCGGCTGACATGGGCGTGGGCCAGACGTCGTTCCTGTGCGCGAAAGCGACGTTTCTCGCGCAGCAACTGGCGGGCGCTTTCCTTGTCGCCGCTGAGGAACACCGACAGCCCCAGCCGCAGGTTGGCGATCAGTTGCTGGTGCAGCCCGGCCAGTTCTTCCAGCCCGTCTTCGGAGAACGACCGGCGTTGAGAAGTCTTCTGCTGCTGCACTTTGCGCAGCATGCGTTCGATCAGGTCGCTGGCCAGTTTGAGGTTGATCGCCAGCTCGATGATCTCCGCCCAGCGCCGACTGTCCTGCTCGCCGAGATCTTCGCGGGGCATCTGCGCCAGGTACAGCTTGATCGCGCTGTACAGCGCTTCGACGTCATCGGTCAGCTTGCGCATTTCCTGAGTGATGGCGGTCTGCTTGCCGCGCAGCACGTCGAGGGTCGCGTCGAGCATGTTGTCGATCAGGTCGCCCATGCGCAGGGTTTCCCGAGCGGCGTTGGCCAGCGCCAGACTCGGCGTGACCAGCGCGGTGGCGTCGAGGTGACGCGGCTTTGCGGTGCCGTTGACCTCCGGCCGCTCCGGCAGCAGCCAGGCGCACAGCCGCGCCATCGGCCCGACGCTCGGCAGCAGGATCAGGCAACGCGCAGTGTTGTAGAGCAGGTGGAAGCCGATGACCATTTCCTGCGGGCTGAAATCCAGGCTGTCGATCCAGTGCACCAGCGGGTCGAGCACCGGAATGATCAGCAGCAGCCCGATCAGTTTGTACAGCAGGCTGCCCAGCGCAACTTGCCGGCCGGCGGCGTTCTGCATGCTGGTGCTCATGAACGCCAGCACGCCGCTGCCGATATTGGCGCCGATCACCAGACCGATAGCCACCGGCAGACTGATCACCGCAGCGCCAGCGAGCGTGGCAGTCAGCAGCACGGCGGCGAGGCTGGAATAGGAAATCATCGCGAACAACGCGCCGACCAGGGCGTCGAGCAGGATATCGCCGGTCAGCGACGCAAAAATCACCTTCACCCCTTGGGCATGGGTGATCGGCGCAGCGGCCTCGACGATCAGTTGCAGCGCCAGAATGATCAGCCCCAACCCGATGGCCACACGGCCCATCTGCCCGAGCCGCGTCTGTTTGCGCGACAGAAAGAAAATCACCCCGATAAAAATCAGCAGCGGCGACAGCCACGACAGGTCGAACGTCAGCACCCGCGCCATCAGTGCCGTACCGACGTCGGCACCCAGCATGGTCGCCAGGGCCGGGGTCAACGCCATCAGGCCCTGACCGACAAAGGACGTCACGAGCATGGCGGTGGCGTTGCTGCTCTGCACCATCGCGGTGACGACGATGCCGGCGACAAAGGCCAGCCAGCGTTTGGACATGTTCTGGCCGATCACGTGGCGCAGATTGGTGCCGTACACCCGCAGGATGCCGGTTCGGACGATGTGCGTGCCCCAGATCAGCAGGGCCACGGCAGAAAGCAGATTGAGCAGGGTGAGCATGCAGACCCCCTGTAATGGCAGCGCCCCAGAGGGGCAAGTGGACGGTACCGCGCAATTTCTACGTTCTGATACTTAAGCTGTAGTTGGCTAACGGTCTGGGCGCCAGCATTGCACAGCTAAAGCGGGGATTGAAACAAAAGTGTCATGAAAACAGGTTCATGCAGCCATGAAAAAAGGGCCCGAAGGCCCTTTGATCTGTTGCGCAGCGTTCGGGTTACTGACCCGGAATATCCTTACGCAGTTTCACCGGATCCTGCTGTTTGCGTTTTTTCGCAATGGCGGTGCGCATCTTGATGTTGATCGCTTCGACCGCCAGCGAGAACGCCATGGCGAAGTAGACGTAGCCTTTCGGTACGTGCACGTCGAACGACTCGGCAATCAGCACGGTACCGACCACCAGCAGGAACGACAGCGCGAGCATTTTCAGCGACGGGTGCTTGTCGATGAACTCGCTGATCTTGCCCGAGGCCAGCATCATCACCAGCACGGCCACGATGATCGCCGCAACCATGACCGGAACGTGGGACACCATGCCGACGGCGGTGATCACCGAGTCCAGCGAGAACACGATGTCGATGATCGCGATCTGGATGATGGTGTAGAGGAAATTGCCGCCCTTGCCGCCGGGCGTCTCGTCGCTTTCGTCTTCACCTTCCAGCGCGTGGTACATCTCCTGGGAGCTTTTCCACAGCAGGAACAGGCCACCGAAGAACAGGATCAGGTCGCGACCGGAAATGCCCTGGCCGAACACTTCGAACAGGTCGGCGGTGAGGCGCATGACCCAGGTGATCGACAGCAGCAACAGGATCCGCGTGATCATGGCCAGGCCAAGACCGAAGATCCGGGTGCGCTGCTGCATGTGTTTGGGCATGCGGCTGACCAGGATCGAAATCATGATGATGTTATCGATGCCCAGAACGATTTCCAGGGCGGTCAGGGTGAAGAAGGCAACCCAGATCTCAGGGTTGGTCAGCCATTCCATGTGTATTCCTTTGAGCGAGTGTTAAACCAGGACGCCAGCAATCAGCTGGCGTCCTGGTGAGTTTGGTGCCGTTACAACGTGCTGAACAGCGGGAAAGTCCCCAACAGCAAGGCTGCGACCAGTATGCACAGGCAGACCAGCACTGCCCACTTCAGGGTGAAACGCTGATGATCGCCGAACTCGATCCCCGCCAGTGCGACCAGCAGGTATGTCGACGGCACCAGTGGGCTCAGCAGGTGAACCGGCTGACCGACGATCGAGGCACGGGCCATTTCCACCGCGGTGATGCCGTAATGGCTGGCCGCTTCGGACAACACCGGCAACACGCCGTAGTAGAACGCATCGTTCGACATAAAGAACGTGAACGGCATGCTCACCAGCGCCGTGATCACCGCCAGGTACGGGCCGAGGAAATCAGGGATTACCGCCAGCAGGCTTTTCGACATCGCATCGACCATGCCGGTGCCCGACAGGATACCGGTGAAAATGCCTGCCGCGAAGATCAGACTGACCACCGACAGCACGCTGCCGGCGTGGGCGGCGACGCGATCCTTCTGCATTTGCAGGCAAGGGTAGTTGACGATCATGGCAATACTGAACGCCACCATGAACAGCACCGGCAGCGGCAGCAGGCCGGCGATCAGGGTGCACATCAGGGCCAGGGTCAGCAGGCCGTTGAACCAGATCAGTTTCGGACGGCGGGCATCCGGGAATTGCGAAACGCTGATTTCGCTGTGATCGATTTCGTCGCCGATCAGGTGCAGCTCACCCAGACGCGCACGCTCACGTTTGCCGTAGAAGTAGGCAATGATCAGGATCGCCACCACACCGGCAGCCATCGCCGGGATCATCGGTACGAAAATGTCCGACGGGTCCACGTGCAGCGCACTGGCGGCACGGGCGGTCGGGCCACCCCATGGGGTCATGTTCATCACGCCGCCGGCGAGGATGATCAGACCGGCCATGATCCGCGGGCTCATGCCGATGCGGCTGTACAGCGGCAGCATGGCGGCCACGCAGATCATGTAAGTGGTCGCGCCGTCACCATCGAGGGAAACGACGAGCGCCAGTACGGCGGTGCCGACCGAAACTTTCAGCGGGTCGCCCTTGACCAGTTTGAGGATCTTGCGCACGGCCGGGTCGAACAGGCCGGAGTCGATCATCAGGGCGAAATACAGAATCGCGAACATCAGCATCACGCCGGTCGGCGCAAGCTTGGTAATACCTTCGAGCATCATCGGGCCGATCTTCGGCGCAAAGCCACCGAACAAAGCGAACAGGATCGGGATGATGATCAGAGCGATCAGCGCAGACAGGCGCTTGGTCATGATCAGGAACATGAACGTGATGACCATGGCGAAGCCAAGGAAAGTCAGCATGGGAATACTCCAGGCGTAGCGCGGCTAGGTAAGTGAGCGGATCGGCGGGATCAGCGCAGAACGGGAAGCACGAGGCGTACGGGCGGAGTTGCAGCGAGGAGGCGGGTTACAGAGGACATCAGAATCACCATTGTTGTTGTTAATTGGGCCTGTCGTGCGAGCAATCACACGCGTTGGCCAACCGGTCTGTTGCCGGCAGTGGGGGCGATCCTAATCGGGGAACCTTTCAGCTACCTTTCGCGCAAGAAAGCTTTGGGCGAACGGCCAACCGGCCGTCGGATGCGGGCTAGAGTCAATGAACACGGGAAGCGGAGGGCAGGGCGATGACTGAGTTGCACGGCGGTGGCTGCCATTGCGGACATATCCGCTATCAGTTCAGCGGCGCGTTGCAGGACATCGCCCACTGTCATTGTTCGATCTGTCGAAAGGTCAGCGGTGGCATCGTCACTACCTGGATCACGCTGCCGGCGGCGAACTTCCAGTGGCTGGCGGGGACGCCTTCGCGCTATGACTCATCGACCAGTTGCGCCCGGTTCTTCTGTCCGAACTGCGGCGCACAACTGGCGCTGGTAACGTTGCTCAGTCCCGAGAGCATCGATCTGACGATTGCCACACTGGATCACCCGGAGCAGGCCGCCGCCGAGCGGCATATCTGGACCGACAGCCAGTTGCCGTGGCTGCACCTGGACGAGCATTTGCCGGGCGAGCCCGAAGAAACCATCTGATTAAAAAACAGACAGATCCAGCGGCCGCATCGCGCCCATCCAGATCGCGTGTTCGGTGTGATCGAGCAAGTCATCGCCGGTGTCCGGGTGCAGGAACACCACCAAACCCTTGCGATTGAGCGCCAGCCACGGCAGCACATCGCCGATCAACTCCGGGCCGAAGGCCAGCTGGCAGCTCCAGTCCGGGTGCGGGCCGACCGGACGTTCATGCACGCGGCCCATCTTCAGTGGGAACAATTGCGCGGCCTGCTCACACAGCGCCCGCGCCTGTTCGATCGTGCTGGCGTCGTAATAAACGTGGGCGTGATAACCCTTGATCGTCTGCATCGCAAACCCTCTGAATCGGTTCGAACCCTCGGCGTTGCCCGTATGTCACACGCCATACAAGGGAAAACAAAAGGGACCTCAGCCATGAAAAATGCCGAAACCCCGGCGGTGAAAGTGGTGCTCTATGGTGCCATGAGTAGCCTGGGCAGTGCGTTGATGGCTGAACTGCTGCGTCGCCAGCACGAAGTCATCGCGATCCTCGACGATCTGACGGCGCTCGCGCCACGGCCGGGGCTGCGCACCAAAAGCGGCGATCTGCTCGATGCCGAGCGGGTCAACCAGAGTGTCGCCGGCAGCTCGGTAGTGATCTGCCTGCTGAATGCGCCGGGCTTGCCGCTGAGCAGCGATCATGTCGAGAAATCCGTGGTGCTGGGGCCGGTGGAACAGGTGCTGGCGGTGGATGCGCTGATCGACGGACTGCAGGCGGCGAACGTCTCGCGGCTGTTTGTCATCGGCGAATTCGAAGCCCTGGACGACCCGGAAAACGCAGACCCATTGCAACGCCACGCCGCCGAAGAAGTGCGCGAAGCCCTGCAAAGCAGCCCGCTGCACTGGACGCTGGTAAACGCACCGCGCAGCGTCGCCGGGCTGACGATCGAGCATTTCAATCAGGTCGGCCGCACGCTCGAACCGGGTCTGGCCGAACCGCTGGAGCGCCTGAACCGGGTGGCGGTGGGCATTGCCGATGAGCTGCGGCTGAATTTGCATCTGCGCCAGCACGTGGATTTTGTCGCCGCCTCTTGATCCGTTACACCGCAATCGACGGCAGCGCCAGCCCGGCCAGGGATTCGGCGCTGCTCGCCTGTTCAGCCATCAGCCAATCCACGAACGTCTGGATCAACGCGCCCCGGCGTTTGCGCTGCGGCAGCACCACGTAATAACCGAGGCGCGACAGGGTGGTTTCGGCGATCGGCCGGCACAGCAGACCCTGGGTAAGCAAGTTATCCACAAGGTGCCGCCAGCCGATCGCCACACCCTGACCGCCAATCGCGGCTTGAATCAACAAGGTGTAATTGTCGAAGCGCAGCTGGCCCGGGGCTGGCGGCGTGCTGATGTTCAGTGCGCGGAAGAGACCGCTCCAATCGAACCAGTTACTGCTGTTTTCCCCGCGCAGGTGCAGCAGCGGAAACTCCATCAATGCCTGGGCCGGCAAGGGCAGGGGGCGATCCTTGAGCAGTTGCGGGCTGCACACCGGAAACACTTCTTCGCTGAACAACCAGTGACTTTCGCCCTGTTTGAAGCGACCGTCGCCGAACAGAACGGCAACGTCGATATCCGGACGCAGCATGTTGTGATTGCGTTCGCTGGTGACCAGGCTCACGTCCACCTGTGGATAAGCTTCATGAAAGCGGTGCAGGCGCGGCATCAGCCAATACGCGGCGAAAGCGAAATCGGTGGCGACCTGCAGCACTTCATGTTGCTGTTGCGTGCTGATCGCGCTCAATCCTGCGTCGATATTCTGCAAACCGAGGGTAACCTGCTCGAACAGGATCGAGCCGACCTCGGTCAGTTCGATGCCCCGGTAGATGCGATCGAACAGTCGCGTTCCGAGCTGTTCCTCCAGCCGTTTGATCTGCTGACTGATCGCCGGTTGCGTCGTGCCGAGCTCAACCGCCGCAGCGGTAAAACTGCGATGACGGGCCGCCGCCTCGAAGGCGCGCAACAGGTCCAGCGACAAAACACCGAGGGCTTCATACATAAGCTGTGCTTATCCTAGTCATTGTCCGGCGCGGGCTTTACCGGATATTGCGGGGAATCCATGCTCGATCGCAGCAATGTCGCATAAATATTCACTATGGAATGCCGCGATCACATGAAGCGCAAGAACATTCTTTTCATCATGGCCGATCAAATGGCCGCGCCAATGTTGCCGTTCTACGGCCCATCGCCGATCAAACTGCCGAATCTCAGCCGCCTCGCCGAACAAGGCGTGGTGTTCGATGCCGCCTACTGCAACAGCCCGCTGTGCGCGCCTTCGCGCTTCACCCTGGTCAGCGGCCAGTTGCCGAGCAAGATCGGCGCCTACGACAACGCCGCCGATTTCCCCGCCGACATTCCCACTTACGCGCATTACCTGCGCCGCCTCGGTTATCGCACCGCGCTGTCGGGCAAGATGCATTTCTGCGGCCCCGATCAACTGCACGGTTACGAAGAGCGCCTGACCAGCGACATCTATCCAGCCGACTACGGCTGGGCGGTGAATTGGGACGAGCCCGACGTGCGGCCGAGCTGGTATCACAACATGTCTTCGGTGTTGCAGGCCGGACCGTGCGTGCGCACCAACCAACTCGATTTCGATGAAGAGGTGGTGTTCAAGGCTCAGCAATACCTGTTCGACCATATTCGCGAGGACGGCAACCAGCCGTTCTGCCTGACCGTGTCGATGACTCACCCTCACGATCCGTACACGATTCCCAAGGCGTTCTGGGATTTGTACGACGATGCGGATATCCCGCTTCCGACGACGCCGGATCAGCATTCACTCGATCCGCACTCCCAGCGTTTGCTCAAGGTCTACGACCTGTGGGACAAGCCACTGCCTGTGGATAAAATTCGCGACGCGCGCCGTGCCTACTTCGGTGCTTGCAGCTATATCGACGCCAACGTCGGCAAACTCCTGCAAACCCTCGAAGATTGTGGACTGATGGACGACACAGTCATCGTGTTCTCCGGTGACCATGGCGACATGCTGGGAGAGAAGGGCCTCTGGTACAAAATGCACTGGTATGAAATGGCCGCGCGGGTGCCCCTGTTGATAAGTGCACCTGGTCAGTTCAAATCGGGCCGTGTCAGCGCTGCCGTCTCCACCGCCGACCTGTTGCCGACCTTCGTCGAACTGGCCGGCGGCAGCCTGGAGCCGAACCTGCCGCTGGACGGCCGCTCGTTGGTTCCGCACCTGAACGGGCAGGGCGGTCACGACGAAGTGTTCGGCGAATACATGGCCGAAGGCACTGTCAGCCCGCTGATGATGATCCGGCGTGGCGCCTACAAATTTATCTACAGCGAAACCGACCCTTGCCTACTCTTCGACGTGGATAACGATCCACGCGAGCAGGAAGAACTCAGCCAATCGCCACAACATTGCCAACTGTTCGACGATTTTCTCGCCGAAGCGCGGGCCAAGTGGGACATCCCGGCCATCCACCGCGACGTCCTCGAAAGCCAGCGCCGCCGGCGTTTCGTCGCCGAGGCGCTGACGATCGGCAAACTGAAGAGCTGGGATCACCAGCCGCTGGTGGACGCCAGTCAGCAATACATGCGCAACCACATCGACCTCGATGACCTGGAGCGCAAGGCCCGTTATCCACAACCCTGCCAAAACCAATAACGTTAAGGGGAAGTCCATGGTCAAGTTATCCACAGTCGTGACGGTCAGTCTGCTGGCACTGGGCAGCGCATCCGCGTTCGCCGAGAGCTGCGACACGGTGAAAATGGCCGACCCCGGCTGGAGCGACATCGCCGCGACCAACGCCATCACCGGGTTTCTGCTGGATGGCATGGGCTACAAGGCCAAGGTCGACACCCTCGCGGTGCCGATCACCTTTGGCGGCTTGAAGGATGGCCAGGTTGACGTGTTCCTCGGCAACTGGATGCCGGCGCAGCAGGGCTTCTACGACAAGTTCGTGGCCACCGGTGACGTCACCCAACTGGCGAAGAATCTCGACGGCACCGAATTCACCCTGGCCGTGCCGGATTACGTGTGGGATGCGGGTGTGCATAACTTTGCCGACCTGAATAAGTACGCCGATAAATTCGAGAAGAAGATCTACGGCATTGGCTCCGGTGCGCCGGCGAATATCTCGCTGCAGGAGATCATCAAGAAGAACGACTTCGACCTGGGCCAGTGGAAGCTGATCGAGTCCAGCGAACAGGCGATGCTGGCCGAAGTCTCGCGGGCGGTGAAGAAGCAGAAGTTCGTCACCTTCCTCGGCTGGACTCCGCACCCGATGAACGTGCAGCTGAAAATGCATTACCTCAAGGGTGGCGAGAAGTACTTTGGCGACACGGGCAGCGTCTACACCCTGACCCGCAAGGGCTACGCCGAGGCCTGTCCGAATGTGGGTAAATTGCTGACCAATCTTTCGTTCACTCAGGAGATGGAGAACAGCATCATGGCCGAGGTGGTGAACAAGAAGGTCAGCAATGCGGAGGCGGTGAAGGCGTGGATCAAGGCGAATCCGGCGGTGTTGGACAAGTGGCTTGATGGGGTGAAGACGGTGGATGGGAAGGATGCTTTGCCGGCCGTAAAAGCCAAGCTTTGATTGCGGTGTGCTGACGATTGGTGTTCGCTCAAGATCTTTTCCCCCTCACCCCAGCCCTCTCCCCCAAGGGGGCGAGGGAGGAAAGGGAGCCGATCTTCAAGCTTTTCAAATCCAGAGCACGACTCTGATTTTTCAGGTCAGCGTAGATGGACCATCCTCCTCGGTCAGTCCCCTCTCCCTCCGGGAGAGGGCTAGGGTGAGGGGGAAGGATTCAACTGACACACAACGACATCCGAAACCACCCTGTTACCCTTGCACCATTCCCAAAAACCGAGAGGATCCATGGCCCTCCCCAGCCGTCGCTCACTTTTCCCCTTCCTGACCTGGCTGCCTCGGCAGACTCGCGCCAGTGTCGGGCGGGACCTGGTCGTCGGCCTCAGCGGGGCGATTCTCGCGTTGCCCCAGTCGATTGCCTACGCCTTGATCGCCGGTCTCCCACCGGAATACGGGCTCTATGCCGCCATCGTCCCGGTGTTGATCGCCTGCCTGTGGGGCTCGTCGTGGCATCTGATCTGCGGGCCGACGGCAGCGATTTCGATTGTGCTGTTCGCCAGTGTCAGTCCGTTGGCCGTGCCTGCGTCACAGGACTACATCACCCTGATCCTGCTGCTGACCTTCCTTGCCGGGATTTTCCAGTGGCTGCTCGGCCTGTTGCGCTTCGGCGCGCTGGTGAATTTCGTCTCCCATTCCGTAGTGCTGGGTTTCACCCTAGGCGCTGCGGTGGTGATTGCCATCGGTCAATTGCCGAACCTGCTGGGGCTGGATCTGCCGGCCAAGGCCACGGCGCTGGCCAGCCTGATGGATCTGCTGCGCCATCTCGGGGCGGTGGATCAACCGTCGCTGGTTCTTGGTGTGGCGACGGTGGTGGTCGGTGCGTTGCTCAAACAATGGCTGCCGCGCTGGCCGACGCTGTTGATGACCTTGGTCCTCGGCAGTCTGGTGGTGTGGCTGTGGCCGGCGATGTTCGGCCATGTTCAACTGGTCAGCGCGTTTGTCGGGCGCTTGCCGCCGTTCAGTGGATTGCCGCTGGATATGGACCTGATCCTGCGCCTGCTGCCCAGCGCCGTGGCGGTGGGCATGCTCGGGCTGGTCACCAGCCTGTCGATTGCCCGTTCAATTTCCGCACGCTCGCAACAGCTGCTCGACGCCAACCAGGAAGTCCGCGCCCAGGGTCTTTCGAACATTGTCGGGGCGTTCTTTTCGGGATCGTTGTCCGCCGGCTCGTTCACCCGTTCCGGGCTGAGTTATGAGGCCGGGGCCTGCTCGCCGCTGGCCGGGGTGTTTTCGGCGTTGTGGGTGGCGTTGTTCGCGATCTTCGGTGCCGGGCTGATCGCGCACATTCCGATTCCGGCCATGGCCGGCAGCATTCTGCTGATCGCCTGGGGACTGGTGGATCATCGCGGCATTCGCGCGTTGCTGCGGGTCAGCCGGGCGGAATTTGTGGTGATGAGCCTGACCTGCGTCGCCACGTTGCTGCTGGAATTGCAGACGGCGATCTATGCCGGCGTGCTGGCCTCGTTGTTTTTCTACCTCAAGCGCACTTCGCAGCCGAGGGTACAGCATTGGCGCGATGGTGAAGACGATGTGTTGCGGGTCGGCGGGTCAATCTTTTTCGGCGCGAGCCACTACCTGCAAGTACGCCTGCAACGGATGCATGGCGCGCGGGTGGTGATCGAGGCGCAGCAGATCAACTTCATCGACTATTCAGGCGTGGAAATGCTCCATCAGGAAGCCCGGCGGCTTCTGCGCCAGGATCGCAGCCTGACCTTGCGTCAGGCGCGACCGCAGGTGGTGGAGGAGTTGCGCAAACTCGAAGGGCCGGAGAAATGCCCGATCCGGTTCGAGGACTGAGGGCGCCTTACAGCGCCAACTGCCGACGCAATTCCGCCAGAACCGGCGCAGTGTCCGGACGCACACCGCGCCACAGGAAGAACGCTTCGGCAGCCTGTTCGGCCAGCATGCCCAAGCCGTCCATCACCACGCCTGCGCCATGCTCGCTGGCCCAGCGGCAGAACGCGGTCGGTTCCTTGCCGTACATCATGTCGTAGCACAGCGTCTTGCCGGGCTCGATCAGGCTTGGGGCAATCGGCGGCACGTCGCCGGTGAGGCTGGCGGAGGTGGCGTTGATGATCACGTCCACCGGCTCGCGCAACCAGTCGTAACCACTGGCCGACACCGGTCCCAAATCACAGAACAGTTCGGCCAGCAGCTCGGCCTTGTCCACCGTGCGGTTGGCGATGATCACCGAGGCCGGTTTCTCCGCCAGCAACGGCTCCAGCGCACCGCGCACTGCGCCACCGGCGCCGAGCAGCAGAATGCGTTTGCCGGTGAGGCTGAACCCGGCGTTGACCGTCAGATCCCGCACCAGACCGGCGCCGTCGGTGTTATCGCCGAGCAGGCTGCCGTCGGCCAGTTTGCTCAGGGTGTTCACCGCACCCGCGCGTTCGGCGCGGGCGGTCAGGCTGTTGGCCAGGCGATAAGCATCTTCCTTGAACGGTACGGTCACGTTGGCGCCGCGACCTTCCTGGAAAAACGCCGTTGCGCAGCCGGAAAAATCGTCGAGCGGCGCCAGCAGGGTGCTGTAGTCGAGGCTTTGCCCGGTTTGTTCGGCGAACAGTTTGTGAATCATCGGCGACTTGCTGTGGCCGATCGGGTTACCGAAAACGACGTAACGATCCATCGGAAATCCTCAGGCCTGGGCCAGCCAGTCGCGATCTTGCAGGAAGTACTCGGTCAGGCGCGCTTCTTCGCTGCCCGGCTCGGCTTTCCAGTCGTAGGCCCAGCGCACTTGCGGCGGCAGCGACATCAGGATCGACTCGGTGCGCCCGCCCGATTGCAGGCCGAACAGGGTGCCACGGTCGTAAACCAGGTTGAACTCGACATAACGGCCGCGACGGAATTCCTGGAACTCGCGCTGCTTGGCGGTGAACGCATCGTTCTTGCGTCGCTGCACGATCGGCAGATAAGCGTCGATGTACGCATCGCCGATGGCGCGCATGAAGGCGAAACTGGTGTCGAAGTCCCACTCGTTCAGGTCATCGAAGAACAGGCCACCGATGCCGCGCGGCTCGTGGCGATGCTTGATGTGGAAGTAGGTGTCGCACCAGGCCTTGTAGCGCGGGTAGACGTCCGGGCCGAACGGCGCGCAGGCCTGTTCGGCGACGCGGTGCCAGTGGATGCAGTCTTCTTCGTTGCCGTAGTACGGGGTCAGGTCGAAGCCACCGCCGAACCACCAGACCGGTTCTTCACCTTCCTTCTCGGCGATGAAAAAACGTACGTTGGCGTGGGACGTCGGCACATGCGGGTTGTGCGGATGGATCACCAGCGACACGCCAAGGGCTTCGAAACCACGCCCGGCCAGTTCCGGCCGATGGGCGCTGGCAGACGGTGGCAGGCCACTGCCGAAGACGTGGGAAAAGTTGACGCCGCCCTTTTCGATCACCGTGCCGTTCTCGATCACCCGGGTCCGACCGCCACCGCCGGCCGGACGGGTCCAGGCGTCTTCGACGAAGCGCGTGCCGCCGTCTTCAATTTCCAGCGCGGCGCAGATGCGGTCTTGCAGGTCGAGCAGATAGGCCTTTACGGCATCGGTGCGGGTCGTCATGGCTTCACCTTGGATCGGGCGGAACTGCGCGGCGCCCCGCGCAAATGGGCGCGTAGCATACCATCGCAAACCGGCACGCCGCAGTTGACGAAGATCAAGCATGAGCGTTCGATAGGGACCTTCCCAAATGACCCAAGGAGTAGGCAGATGGCCAAGCGAATCCAGTTCCGCGCCCACGGCGGCCCCGAAGTGCTCGAGTACGTTGACTATCAACCCGCCGAACCCGGTCCGCAGCAGGTTCGCGTGAGCAACAAGGCCATCGGCCTGAACTTCATCGACACCTACTACCGCAGCGGTCTTTACTCGCCACCGACCTTGCCGTCGGGTGTGGGTGCGGAAGGCGCCGGTATCGTCGAGGCCGTGGGCAGCGAGGTCACCCGGTTCAAGGTCGGTGACCGTGTGGCGTACGGCAGCGGCCCGTTGGGCGCGTACAGCGACGTCCACGTCTTGCCGGAAGCGAATCTGGTGCACCTGCCGGACGCCATCAGCTTCGAAACCGCCGCCGGCGTGATGCTCAAGGGCCTGACCGTGCAGTACCTGCTGCGCCAGACCTACGAACTCAAGGGTGGTGAAACCATTCTGTTCCACGCAGCGGCCGGGGGCGTCGGTTTACTCGCCTGCCAATGGGCCAGAGCCCTGGGCGTGAAGCTGATCGGCACCGTCAGCTCGAAAGCCAAAGCCGATCTCGCCAAGGCCCATGGCGCCTGGGAAACCATCGACTACAGCCACGAAAACGTCGCCCAGCGCGTGTTGGAATTGACCGACGGGAAAAAAGTCCCGGTGGTCTACGACGGCGTCGGCAAGGACACCTGGCCGGCTTCGCTGGACAGCGTGGCGCCCCGTGGCCTGCTGGTGAGCTTCGGCAATGCGTCGGGCGCGGTTGACGGCGTGAATCTGGGGATTCTGGCGGCGAAAGGCTCGCTGTACGTCACCCGGCCAACTCTGGCGACCTACGCCAACAACGCCGAAAACCTGCAGCGCATGGCCGACGAGCTGTTCGGGATGATCACCAGCGGCAAGCTGAAAGTGGATATCAGCCAGCGTTATCCGCTGGCTGACGCGGCCAAAGCCCAGACCGAACTGTCGGCGCGGCGCACCACGGGCTCGACTGTCCTGCTGCCCTGACCACCGATGACCTCGTCCCATCTTCATGACGGTGCCGGGGTCTGTTCAGACGTCACAAAAAACGGCGTCTTGCCGGCCAGGGTGGTTTCGAACTCCTGACGAGCAAGACGCTTCACCTCCAGCCCCAGCACACCGGGCAACCTGAGCAGTGCGCTGGCTTGTCCTTCAACCTGCAACGCATCTTCAATGACGCTTCGTGTGTCGGCTGTCAGTGAGTCTTCGGCGAGGACCAGACGCATGCGTGCCCCCTCGGGCCGTCGATCAATCTGCACCTGGACATCGGTGGCCTGCAACTGCGGCAAAAGCTGCCGGAGTACGTGCAATACCTGTGACTGGGTGATGAGCGCGCCACCCAGTTTGATCGATGTCTCGACCCGCCCCTCAAGCGCCAGCACCGGCATGGGACTGCCACAGGCACACTTCGTCACTGTGCGCAGGATTCGCCCACGATCCCCGATCCGGTAGCGCAGCAACGGCACATGATCGGGCAGCAGCGGCGTCAGTAAAAACTCACCGGTTTCTTCTTCAGCCACAGCTTGCAGGGTCAGCGGATCAACCACTTCGAGCAACATGGCATCGGCATGCAGATGATAAGAACCGTGGTCCAGATGGGCACACTGAAAACCGATGGGACCGGTCTCAGTCGAGCTGTAACCCAGCGAGCGGATCTTCAACGTCGGCCAATCCCGGGCCAACTGGTCCTGCAGCGTTTTACTGCAGGATTCTCCAATGTAGTAAAGCCACTTCAGGCTGCACAATTGCACAGCGCCGACTGTTTCATGATTGAACAACGCGGCGGCGAAGGAGGGTGTGCATATCAACGTATCCACCTTGTGTGCCTGAATCAGCTCGGCAACGCGCTGCACGCCCATCTGTGAACCGGCAGGCAGCAGGCGTGCGCCAATGTGCTGGACGATGGCCGACGCGTATTGAAAGGCGCCCTGCATTTCCCCGGCCGTCAGGCAGTTGATGACCACCTCAGGGCGTTCGTCCGTCTCGCCGAACATCCGTGCCCCCAAGGGTACGATTGCAGCGTTGAACGCCCAGGAATGGGTGATCTGTTTGCGATTGCCGGTGCTGCCTCCCGAGGTCAGGATCAGCCCGCCACCCAGTGCTCGATATGAAGCTTCACCGAGCGCGGAAAACAGCCCGCCGCCGGACTCGTCTTCCACCGCCAGAACCGGCAGTCGATGCAGATCGGCCAATCCCTGTACTTCCAGGATTCTCGGATACAGCGCACGAAACCATGGCAGTGAGCGTGCGTAAGCCAATTTGTGTGTCAGAGCCTCGGCCGATACATCCGTGACGAGTTCATTGCTCATGGCCGCGCCCTCCCTGACGAATACCCAGCTCATCGAATCCGCTACGGACGGCGTTCGCCAGACATTCCAGCTGGCGCTGACTGTGACTCGCGCTGATGGCCAGACGCAGAATCGCCTCGCCCTTGGCCACCACCGGAAACAGCGCGGTGGTGACCGCCATACCCTGCCGGCGCAAATGCTGCGCCAGGCTGATCGCATCTTTCTCGGCACCGACGCGGACGAAACGAATGGGGGATGCGACGTGATGATTACCCAGCACTGGCCCCAGCAAACGGTCGATCGTGGCGATATTTCTCCACAGCGCCACCTGCAACTGACCCAATTCCGGCGACAAATGAATTTTCCCCGAAGCAACTGCCGCGCCCACCCCGCCAACTGACAATGGTCCGCCAAACGTGTAGGTCGACGCATGACGCCGGATCATTTCGGCATCCGCTTCGGTGCGCACAGTGATTGCCCCACCGGTTGCACCGAACGCCTTCGACAGCGACGACACCAGGATCAGCCGGCCGCGTTGTCGTTCATCCGCCGCGTCCAGTGCGTAACCACCTCCAGCCACGCCATGGATCGAGGTGCCGTGGGCGTCATCCGCATAGAGATAACCGTCGAAACGCTCCGCCAGTTGCAGCAGCCGGTTGATCGGGTAAACACCGCGCATCGAGCCAATGCTGTCGGTCAGGATAATGGGCGTATTACCCGCCGCGACCGCCGTTGAGCACGCTTCCTCCACCTGCTCTACATCGCTGCAATCGCGGCGCTGTATCGGCCCGAATTGCCAGAGAATGCCTTGCAGCACTTGCATCGAAGCATGAGCGGAACGGTCGACAATCCAGCAGGGGCCACGACGCATGGAATATGAGGGCATCTCGCCGGAGCCGAGCAGCGGCAGACAGCCAAGGTGCGCACTGCCCACCGAGTTGAAGGTGACCGAATGCCCCTGAAATATCCGGTTCAGCAGTTCATCCAGCTCACGCATGGGTGGCAACAGCGCCCGGGTTCGTGCGGCGGCGAACTGCACGCCGAAGGACTCGACGGAGTGCATCGCCTCCTGAATCAAGCGAGGATCACACTCCAGCCCCAGATAAGAACACGAGAGAAACTCGGTCAGCCGTTCACCGCTGTCGAGCTCGATCTCTTTGCCTTCACGTTTAGCCAGTTTCAGACCATTGAGCCCGGCATCGAATAGCTGTTGCTGATCGTCACGCGCTTGCCGGACACGGTTTTTGACCCAATTGACGGTCGGTTGAAAAGTGTTCATCGGGATACCTGCAAAGAGGGTGTGCGGCGATAGATCTGGACATGCCAGAGCTGGGTTTTTTCTCGCGCAATGTCTGCCTGGTACTGCTGGGTGATATCGCAGAAACCTGCCCAATCGGGTCGCACCACATGCAAATGCCCGCGCATGACCACCTGTGCATTTTCCGACAGGGCCGGTGCCAGGCGCTGCAAAACGTTCTTGCCGGCCGCTTCGGGCATAAAGGAAGGCACGTCCGACAGCGATACGAAATCGATGGCTGTTTCCCCGGCAACACAGTCAAGGATGTCGGTCTGCACCACGCGTAACTCGCACTGCTGAAGCCCCTCGCGGGCCCGCTGGAAAATCTGCGGATCGCACTCCAGCGGAAAGCCTTGTGGATAACGCAGCTCACCGAAGAACAGCATTTGCAGGAAAAAGCTCTCGCGGACCACCTGAGTGGTGAACAACGTATGGAAAATTTCCAGATACGCCGCGCGGGAACTGATCCCCAGGTTGTTGGGTGGAAACGCGCCCTTGTACAGCAGCGAATTGAGGACTGCTGCGTTTCCCAGCAAAGCGATCACGGCTTTCCAGCGCTTGAGGGGAAAGCGGTTTCGGTAATACTCCGTTTGCTCCTCGAGCTGGCTGAACTGAAAAATGCCCCGGCCGGCCTTGCCGATGAACAGTCCGGTGATCTTCGCCAAGCGCTTCAGGGTCTGCTCGAATGCGCCCATGTAGATCGGCGCTTCCCAACGTCGGGACTGAAAAAACACGGACAGCCAGCGACGATCCGCCGGCGGTAAAACCAGTTGCTGGAAGATGGAGCGGCGTCGCGCCCTCATACTTTCCATTCGATAGCCCATGAACGCCATGAACGACTCGTGATCAGTCTGTTCCAGCAGGGCAAAACGCAATCGGGTAAACGCCAGTTGCGGCGCGCTGATATCGGTACAGGTCATGCGTGCCGGGGCGGCGGCCAATAACGGCAAGAGCCGGCCGCCGCATCCGGCGATACCCAGCACGTGCCCGGCATGTCTGGGCAGGATCGCGTACTCAAGCGCGGTGTCCTCATCGCCGAGCGTGTAGTTGAGCCGGTCGAAATAATCAGCCATGTCTGCCCCCAGCCTTCTGATCTGAACATGGGTGTGAGGCTGTCATTGGTTGTCCAGCGCATGGAGGAAGTCATAACGGGGCGCCAGCCCGTTTTGCCAGGCCTCGAACTGCTCATAAACCGCCTCGAGCATGTTGCCGGTCAGACGCAGACTGGTTTCCATGACAGTGCTAATCGCATCCCAGTCTTCCTGACGCTTGCAGGTGCGCTGCAGCATGAGTTTGATTTCATTGAAGTGCTCGATATCAATGTCGGAATGCGCAATGAAGAAAGTCAGTTGCGCGGGTTTGAGCGCCAGCGTTTCACTCAGGCTATTAATGAGCGGAGTGATGAACTGATAGGCATTTTCTGCCCAATAACTATAACCAAGCCGTTGTAACGGGTTACCGGTAAAGGAAATCCAATATAAATAAGCGATCAGCACATCGGTGGCCGGAAGTGCTGGCGGAATATCGAAAATTTCATTCTTCAAACCTAGACTCATGAGATCATGCAGAGCCATTTTTTCATGACCGACTTCCTGTGCCGCATGTTCAAAGCAGAACTTGGCATACACCGGATTATCCGCATGTCTAACACCCACCAGTCCTTGATTTCGCGCATTGTGCGCCGTGTAGTGAAAAGTCTGGATCATGTAGATCGCATACAAGGCTTTTGAAACGCTACCTTCGCGAATGGCATTCACCAGCCGCGAACTTTCCAGAATATCGGCCCATGATTTTTCGATTCGCTCATCGAGCAGGCTTAATTGTTGTTCAAAACTGAGAGGCGTATTCATCAACGGGGGTCTCCAATGGGTTGGCGAGCAGGTGGGCGGACTGTTGAAGTGCTGTGAGGATTTGCTGCCATTGAGCCGAGAGCAGCCAGTAATCGCCGCGTTGGCGCTGTTCGATGCGAAGGGCGTCGGTGGTGATGGGCGTCAGGCCGAAGCGCTGGAACAGTCGCCGCTGCGGTGATCGGCACAGCGCGGTAACGCCCTCATAACCCCGCGTGACCGCCCATTCCGTGGCAGCGGCCAGCAGACCGTTGATCGACATGGGGAACTGAGTTTGCGAGTGACTGATCAAGCGACTGAACTCGACATGGCGCGACAGCGTCGTGGCGGGAGACAGTTGCTGCTGCGCCAGTGAGGCCCATTCGAACGGCGCAGGGGTCACTCTCAATACGGCCGTGGGCCTGTCGTGCTGATACAACAGAAAGTGGGTACTGCGCGAAATAATCGCCAGGCGTGTTTCAAGTGACCTGGCTCTGGGTGTCAACATGTAGTGTTGCAATCGCAATCGAAAATGACGGGAAACAAATCGTTCAAACTCTCGTGTGTCTGATCCTGCTTCAAGAATAACGATGCGATAGTTTTCATGACGCCTTTTAAAGGTCGTCTGAATCTCCTGCAGATAATCCGTTAATTGCGAATCCCTGATATCCATTTCCTCTCCGCAGCCGTTAACTTTTCGAAGTTTTCTGAGCGCATTGAAATAATGAATGGTTTTAGAAAAATCGCCACTGTGTGGCTTCTGAGAATAACGTCGGAAAAATTACAACAATTGAATACTTAAAGATTCATCTGACGTAGAAAGGAAAAATTCAAACAAAACGCGGGGCTATAACTTCAGCTAAATGAAGGAAAAATCGCAGGCACGCGTAGTACTCCGCGCCATAAAAGCCGAGGAGTACTCACGAAATTAACCAAGGGCGGTATCAGGCCGGGCGCACGATATTGCCGGTGGCCAGATCCCGAATCAGGCTCGGGTTCTTGCGACCGCCAAGTGCTCCGCCGAGCACCAGATCGACCTGACCTCGGAAATATTGCTCGACCCGCAAGCGACTCTTCGCCGCCGGTCGCCCCTGTGGATTGGCCGACGTCGAAATCAACGGCCCGACCAGCGAGCACAGATCCCGCACCTGCGGATGATCGCTGACCCGCAGCGCCACGGTGTCATGCACCCCGGTCACCCACTCCGGCAACAGGTTCTGATGCGGCACCAGCCAGGTGTTCGGGCCCGGCCAGGTGCTGGCCATGCGGTCGATCCAGTCCTGGGGGAAATCCTCGAACAGAAAATCGAACTGACGAATATTGTCGGCGACCAGGATCAAGCCCTTGTCCACCGAACGGTTCTTGATCGCCAGCAGGCGATCCACCGCTTCTTCATTCCAAGGATCGCACCCCAGCCCCCAGACGGCTTCGGTTGGATAGGCAATCACCGCCCCGGCGCGAATCTCTCGTGCGGCTTGTTGCACACGCCAACTGTTGACCATGAAAAACTCTCCGCAAACAGGTTTCGCGCAGTTTACCGATCTTCAATGTAAAACCTAGCTTACGCGCGCAAACCAGCGGCCGTTTTCGCACACCGCGCGGCCATCCATCTCCAGTTCGGTCAGCGCCGCCAGCACTTTGGGCAGCGCCCAGCCACTGCTGTCGGCCAGCCCCTCGCTGGTGTGCGGCGCCGCGAGCAGCAGGCTCAACAACGGGTTCTCCGGATTCGCTGCAGCTGTGGATACCGGCAGGTGCTGCCAGCCGCGCAGCGCTTCGAGAATGTGCTCTATGGTTTCCACCAGTACGGCGCCGTCACGGATCAGTTGATGACAGCCCCGGGCGCCGGGGTGATGGATCGAACCCGGAATGGCGTAAACCTCGCGACCCTGTTCTGCCGCCAGCCGCGCAGTGATCAACGAACCGCTCGCAACGCTGGCCTCGACAACCAGCACGCCAAGGGACAAACCGCTGATGATCCGGTTGCGCCTGGGGAAGTTGCTCGCCGTCGGCCCGGTGTCCAGAGGAAACTCCGAAAGCACCGCACTGCCAGACGCAATCATCGCGTCCGCCAGCCGTCGGTTGCGCTGTGGATAAAAGTTTTCCAAACCGGTACCGAGCACCCCGACGGTTTGCCCGCCGACGTCGACAGCGGCTTGATGCGCCGCCGCATCGATGCCCAGCGCCAGGCCGCTGGTGATGACGAATCCGGCCCCCGCGAGGCTGCGGGAAAATGCAGCAGCAGTGTCCATGCCCGGGCGGGAAGCGCGGCGACTGCCGACCATCGCCAGTTGCGGTTTTTCCAGAATCCGTGGGTCGCCAGCGACAAACAGCAGAGGCGGTGGATCGGGAATCTGCCCCAACAAGGCCGGGTAATCCGGGTGATCCCACATCAACAAATGTTGATCCGGACGCTCTAGCCAGCGCAATGCGTGGCTGGCGCCGTCGCGAACTTCAGGGCAGCGTCTGGCCTCGGCGCAGGCCGCTGGCAAACCCAGAGATCGCCAGGCGCTGGCGGGAGCGCTGATTGCCTTCGAGGCGCAGCCGAAGGCTTCGAGCAGTTTGGTGAAACGCTTGGGACCGATTTCCGGCAAGCGGTGCAGGCGCAGGCGCGCTTCCAGTTCCGCCGGGGAAACCGATGGAGAGACAGGCATCATCATGGATCATCCTTGATCGTTATAAGGCCCGAACCTTTCGGAACAAGCTGTGGATAACTCTGTTGGTAACTTGTGAAGCCAGCTAAGGATTTCGCACCTTGTCCAGCACCGCGAGCGAGCGCGATGCGTTCAGCACGAGGCCGTAACTGAGTTTGTCGTAGGTGCGGAACACCATCAGCAATCCGGCGCGTTCATCGGGAATTTTCAGTGGCTGGCCAGTGATTCGGTCACGCACGGTTTCCCCGGTTTTCATCACCACAAGCACGTTGCCCTCGGCCAGGCCGTCGCGTTTGCCCTTGTTCAGAGTCACCACGTCCATCGCGCCGATCTGTGTGACGCCGCGCGGCACATCGATGATCAGGCCGTTGATGTCGGTGGTGGGAGCGCTGGGCATGAAGGTCGAGTTGATCGAACGCTCTTCGCCGCTGAACAAGCGGTCGCCCAGGCGCACTTCCTGAGTCGTGCGTTGCAGGGCGAGGGTGGCGACGTCACCTTCGGTGGCGACAATCTCACCGCCGCCGATGTCGTCGGCGTTGATCCCCAGAAACTCCTTGCTCTGCGGATCGGTGTAGACCTTGCCCTGGCGGAAGATGCCGTAGACCGGCTGGTTCGGGTCGAAATGGCCACGGGCGAAGATCCGGTCACCGGTGCCGCTGAGCACCCGTTCGGCATCGCCGGCGACGATGTACGGCGCCTTGTCGAAGTCCTCGACGTTGTCGACGATGCGGTTGCTCAGCAGAAAGCTGTTGATGGATTTGAGCGGAATGCTCGGAATCGCCTCGGCCACCGGACTGGTGCGGATGCGCGGCGACAGCTTGATGGTGCCGCGTGACTCGCCGCGATTGACGGTCAGGCGCGGCTGGCCGTTGACGTAACTGAGCGTCAGCGTGTCGCCGGGATAGATCAGGTTGGGGTTTTCGATCTGCGGATTGGCCCGCCACAGCTGTGGCCACTGCCAGGGTTCGCGCAAATATTTACCGGAGATGTCCCAGAGCGTATCCCCCGAAACCACCGTGTATTGCTGTGGAAAACCTTCCTTGAGTTGCACCTGCCCGTGCGCGGCGCTGGCCGAGGCCAGAAACAGCAGGGCGAGTAGTGATTTCCTCATGCGGTGAATCCCTTTATTATGTGCGTTCGCGTGAAACGCCAGAGCCCCCGTGGCTCGCTCCCTGCTCTATGCTGAAAATCAAGGAGCTACGTTTCACAACGGTAGCCTGCATCTTCGGACCCGCCAGGCCATCGCCCGACTTTACCTCACACGTGCAGCAATCAAGCTTATGGCCATTTTGAACATCCTCGAATTTCCGGACCCGCGTCTGCGCACTATCGCCAAACCTGTGGCTGTAGTGGACGACGAAGTGCGTCAGCTGGTCGATGACATGTTTGAAACAATGTATGAAGCGCCGGGCATCGGCCTTGCCGCGACCCAGGTCAACGTGCACAAACGTATCGTCGTGATGGACCTTTCCGAAGACCGCACAGAACCGCGGGTGTTCATCAACCCCGAGTTCGAATCGCTGACCGAAGAAATGGAGCAATACCAGGAAGGCTGCCTCTCGGTGCCGGGTTTCTACGAAAACGTCGACCGCCCGCAGAAGGTCAAGATCAAGGCTCTGGACCGCGACGGCAAGCCTTACGAACTGATCGCCGAAGGCCTGCTCGCGGTGTGCATCCAGCACGAATGCGACCACCTCAACGGCAAGTTGTTCGTCGATTACCTGTCCACGCTCAAACGCGACCGGATCAAGAAGAAACTGGAAAAGCAGCACCGCCAGAACGCTTGATGCCCCTCTCCAAAGGCTTGCTGCGGCAAGCCTTTTTCTTTTTATGAGACTCCCCCATGACTGAGCCACTGCGCATCGTTTTTGCCGGCACCCCGGAATTCGCCGCCGAACACCTCAAGGCCCTGCTGGACAGCCCTTACGAGATCGTTGCGGTCTACACCCAACCGGATCGCCCGGCCGGTCGTGGGCAAAAACTGATGCCGAGCCCGGTCAAACAGCTCGCCCTGGAAAACAATATCCAGGTGTTGCAGCCGCCGACCCTGCGCAACGCTGACGCTCAGGCCGAGCTCGCTGCGCTGAAACCGGATTTGATGGTGGTGGTGGCCTACGGCCTGATCCTGCCGCAAGCGGTGCTGGATATTCCGCGTCTGGGCTGCATCAACAGTCACGCCTCGCTGCTGCCACGCTGGCGCGGTGCGGCGCCGATCCAGCGCGCCGTGGAAGCGGGCGATGCCGAGAGCGGCGTGACCGTGATGCGCATGGAAGCCGGCCTCGATACCGGGCCGATGCTGCTCAAAGTCGTGACCCCGATCAGCGCCGAAGACACTGGCGGCAGCCTTCACGACCGCCTCGCCGAGATGGGCCCGCCAGCCGTCGTACAAGCGATTTCCGGTCTGGCCGCTGGCACCCTGAAAGGCGAAGTGCAGAACGACGAGCTCGCCACCTACGCGCACAAACTGAACAAGGACGAAGCGCGCATCGACTGGAGCCGCCCGGCCGTTGAGCTGGAGCGTCTGGTCCGCGCCTTCAATCCATGGCCGATCACCCACAGCACGCTCAACGGCGAAGCGCTGAAAGTGCTGGCGGCGACCCTGGCCGAAGGCAAAGGCGCACCGGGCACGATTCTCGGCGCCAGCAAGGACGGTCTGCTAGTCGCCTGTGGCGAACAGGCGCTGTGTCTGACCCGCCTGCAATTGCCCGGCGGCAAGGCGCTGAACTTCAGCGATCTGTTCAACAGCCGTCGTGAGAAATTCGCCACCGGCACCGTGCTGGGTACAGCGGTGGACGCGCAATGAACCCGCGTCTGGCCGCCGCCAAGGCACTCGCTGCTGTCCTCAGCGGCAAGGCTTCGCTCAACAGCTCCCTGCCGACGCAACTGGACAAGGTCGAGGACCGCGATCGCGGTTTCACCCAGGACCTGGCGTTCGGCACCGCCCGTTGGCAGCCACGCTTGTCGGCGCTGGCGGAAAAACTGCTGCAGAAGCCGTTCAAGGCAGCGGACGCCGATGTCGAGGCTTTGTTGCTGGTCGGTCTCTATCAACTGCTCTACACCCGCGTCCCGCCGCACGCCGCGATCGGCGAAACTGTCGGTTGCGCCGACAAGCTGAAAAAGCCGTGGGCCAAAGGCTTGCTCAACGCCGTGCTGCGCAATGCCCAGCGCGAACATGAGGCGATCTTCGCCGAACTGGAGCGCGATCCGGTGGTGCGCACCGCCCACCCGCGCTGGCTACAAAAATCCCTGAAGGCCTTCTGGCCTGAGCAATGGGAAGCAATTTGCGAGGCCAACAACGCGCATCCGCCGATGATCCTGCGGGTCAACCGCCGTCATCACAGCCGTGACGCGTACCTGGGTCTGCTGACTGAAGCGGGTATCGCCGCGCAGCCGTGCACCTTCAGCCGCGACGGCATCGTGCTGGAGGCCGCTGCCGACGTGCGCAGCCTGCCTGGCTTCGCCGAAGGCTGGATCAGCGTGCAGGACGAGGCCGCGCAGCTGGCCGCCGACCTGCTCGACCTCGCGCCGGGCCAGCGAGTGCTGGACGCCTGCTGTGCACCGGGCGGCAAGACGTGCCACATCCTCGAAGCCGAACCGGCACTGGCCGGCGTGGTGGCGGTGGATCTGGAAGCCAAGCGTCTGGTGCGAGTGAAGGAAAACCTCGAACGCCTCGGTCTGAACGCCGAACTGATCGCCGCTGACGGTCGCGACACCGCAGCCTGGTGGGACGGCAAACCGTTCCAGCGCATCCTGCTCGACGCGCCATGCTCGGCCACCGGAGTAATCCGCCGTCACCCGGACATCAAGCTGACCCGTCAGGCCGACGACATCGCCGCCCTCGCGCAACTGCAAGGCGAGTTGCTCGACGCGATGTGGAAAACCCTCGAAGTGGGCGGCATTCTGCTCTACGCCACCTGCTCGACCTTGCCGACCGAGAACACCGAAGTGATCGCCGCGTTCCTTGAGCGCACACCGGGTGCCCGGGAGCTGGATCTGGCCACCGCCGCCGGGATCAAGCAGCCCCATGGTCGCCAATTGCTGGCCCAGCAGGGCGGGCATGACGGGTTCTACTACGCCAAGCTGATCAAGATCGCTGCCGCGCGCGGCTAAACGGATTCAATGGAGTGACTGGATGAAAATCATCATCCTCGGTGCGGGACAGGTCGGCGGTTCGCTGGCTGAACATCTGGCCAGCGAGGCCAACGACATCACGGTGGTCGACACTGACGGCGACCGTCTGCGCGATCTTGGCGATCGCCTCGACATCCGCACAGTACAGGGCCGTGGCTCGTTGCCGAACATTCTGCGTCAGGCCGGTGCCGACGACGCCGACATGCTAGTCGCGGTGACCAACAGCGACGAGACCAACATGGTCGCCTGCCAGGTCGCTCACACCCTGTTCCACACCCCGACCAAGATTGCCCGGGTGCGCGAAGCGTCGTACCTGACCCGCGAGGAGCAACTGTTCCAGAACGAGGCGATTCCGGTCGACGTGCTGATCAGTCCCGAGCAGGTCGTCACCAACTACATCAAGCGTCTGATCCAGCATCCCGGCGCCTTGCAGGTGATCGATTTCGCCGAGGGCCAGGCACAACTCGTCGCGGTGCGCGCCTACTACGGCGGACCACTGGTGGGTCAGCAACTGCGCCAGTTGCGCGAACACATGCCGAATGTGGAAACCCGAGTGGCTGCGATTTTCCGCCGCGACCGACCGATCCTTCCCCAAGGCGACACGGTGATCGAGGCCGACGACGAAGTCTTCTTCATCGCCGCCCGTGCGAACATTCGCGCAGTGATGAGCGAAATGCGCCGGCTCGATGAAAGCTACAAGCGCATCGTCATCGCCGGCGGCGGGCAGATCGGCGAGCGCCTGGCCGAGGCCATCGAAAGCCGCTACCAGGTGAAGATCATCGAGATGAACCCGGCGCGCTGTCGCTATCTCTCCGACACCCTCGACAGTACCGTGGTGCTGCAGGGCAGCGCGTCGGATCGCGACTTGCTGCTGGAAGAGAACATCGCCGACGCGGACATCTTCCTCGCGCTGACCAACGATGACGAAGCCAACATCATGTCCTCGCTGCTGGCCAAGCGCCTGGGCGCGAAGAAGGTGATGACGATCATCAACAACCCGGCCTACGTCGACCTGATCCAGGGCGGTGACATCGACATCGCCATCAGCCCGCAACTGGCGACTATCGGCACCTTGCTGGCCCACGTGCGGCGCGGCGATATCGTCAGCGTGCACTCATTGCGTCGGGGCGCGGCAGAGGCCATCGAAGCGGTGGCCCATGGCGATTCGAAGTCGAGCAAGGTCATCGGCAAGGCCATCGAAAACATCGCGCTGCCGCCAGGAACCACCATCGGCGCGATCATCCGCGATGAAGAAGTGATCATCGCTCATGACGATACGGTGATCGCAGCGGGCGACCATGTGATCCTGTTCCTTGTGGATAAAAAGCATATTCGCGATGTGGAGAAGCTGTTCCACGTAGGACTGAGTTTCTTCTGACCGACCAAGAGGCGAGACCGATGATCGAATCCCTGGAAAAAATGCTCGCCAAGGGTGTGGATAACTCGCTGCTGCGCTTCGGCCTAGGCAAGGGTTATCTGGATCTGGGGGAGAATGCGAAAGCGGCCGAGCATTTCCAGCGTTGCGTCGGCTTCGATCCGAAATACTCGGCGGCGTGGAAATTGTTGGGCAAAGCGCAAGTGGCGCTGGGTGACATGGCGGCTGCGCGTCATGCGTGGGAGCAGGGGCTGGAAGCGGCCCGGGCCCATGGCGACAAGCAGGCCGAGAAGGAAATGACGGTGTTTCTGAAGAAGCTCGAACGGCAGAAGCCGTGACGGCTGTGGATAACCCGTTTGGTCAGGTTATCCACAAACGCACATTGCCGATCAGTACCAGCGCGCCTCGCCCGGCGGACGCTTTTTGAAGCGTTTCATGCTCCACATGTACTGGCTCGGATAAGCCGCCACATAACGCTCGACGACTTTACTCATCGCCGCGCAGGAGGTTTCAGTGTCGGTGCTGTACATGGCTTCCGGCGCCGCTTCGAGGATCACCTTATAGCCGGAACCGTCCGGCAACCGCAGGGCATGCAGGAACACCCCAACCGCTTTGCCACCGGCCAGCATGTTCGGCACGAACTTGCTGGTCAGGGCCTGGGTGGCGAAGAACGGCACGAAGATCCCGGCGGATTCGGCCGGTTCCGGGTCTGCGGGAATCCCCACCTGACCACCCTTGCGCACTTCCTTGATGACACTGAGGATGCCTTCCTTGGTCGACGCGGCGACTTTGTTGCCCAGTTGCACGCGTTGTTTACGCAGCAATTCATCCACCGCCTTGAGCTTCGGCGGCCGGTAGAAAATGATCGGTTTGCACTGGCTGCAATAGAAGTGGTTGAGCACTTCCCAGTTGCCCAGGTGGCTGGTGATGCCGACCACGCCCTTGCCCGAGGCCAGCGCTTCTTTCAGCACTTCGAGGCCTTCGACTTCGCGCACCAGATCGATGGAGCGCTGGGCCGGCCAGATCCAGGCGCAGGCGCTTTCGGTCAGGGACTTGCCGATGTCTTTCAGGGTCTGGCCGACCAGACGCTCGCGTTCGGCCGGGTCCATCTGTGGAAAACATTTGGCGAGGTTGATCCGCACCACATCGCGGGAACGGTTGGGGGTTTTCCACATGATCCAGCCGATCGCCGAACCCACGGCCTGCACGGCCCGCCACGGAAGCAGGGCAAACAGCCGCAGAGCGCCAACCAGCATGGCGCCTTTAAACTTTTCCACAGGTCACTCCTGATCTTGTGCTGTGCGCGAGGCGGCCATTCTAACCGGCGTTGACGAGCTGCGCGTAGCGGTCGCAGTCTTGGGTGTGATCCATGACCATGCCCGAGGCCTGCATCAGCGCGTAGCAGATGGTCGGACCGACAAAGGTGAAACCGGCCTTTTTCAGGCCTTTGCTCATGGCCACGGCCTGCGGGGTGATCGCCGGGACTTCGCTGCGATCCTTGAAATGATTGATCACCGGGCGGTTATCCACAAACGACCAGAGGAAGGCCACCGGATCTTCCAGCGCCAGCCAGGCCTGGGCGTTGCGTCGGGCGGCGTTGAGCTTGAGGCGGTTGCGGATGATCCCCGGATCGAGCATCAATTGATCGATTTCCGCGTCGCTCATCTGCGCCACGCGCTGTACGTCGAAGCCGAACAACACCTCGCGATACCGCTCGCGCTTGCGCAGCACGGTGATCCACGAAAGCCCGGCCTGGAACCCTTCGAGCAAAAGCAACTCGAACAAACCCTGCGCATCGCGTAGCGGCGTGCCCCACTCCTGATCGTGGTAAGCCATGTACAGCGGATCTTCGTTGCACCAAAAGCAGCGTGGCATAAGGCTCCAGGGGTGGAGGTGCGACTGAATCGGGTATACTCCCGCTCTTTAAATCGCAGCCCAAGAAACAGGTGAATTTCGTGAGCCAGCCTACGCCAGCCGTGCGTACCTTCCAAGACTTGATCCTCGCGCTCCAGCAATACTGGGCCGAGCAAGGTTGTGTGGTACTTCAGCCCTACGATATGGAAGTAGGCGCCGGCACTTTCCACACCGCGACATTCCTACGCGCCATCGGCCCGGAAACCTGGAACGCCGCCTACGTGCAGCCAAGCCGCCGTCCGACTGACGGCCGTTACGGCGAAAACCCGAACCGTCTGCAGCACTACTACCAGTTCCAGGTCGTCCTGAAGCCGAACCCGGACAACTTCCAGGAGCTGTACCTGGGCTCCCTCAAGCATGTCGGCCTGGACCCGCTGGTCCACGACATCCGCTTCGTCGAAGACAACTGGGAATCGCCGACCCTCGGCGCCTGGGGTCTGGGCTGGGAAGTCTGGCTGAACGGTATGGAAGTGACCCAGTTCACTTACTTCCAGCAGGCGGGCGGCATCGAGTGCTACCCGGTGACCGGCGAGATCACCTACGGTCTGGAGCGTCTGGCCATGTACCTGCAGGGCGTGGACTCGGTCTACGACCTGGTCTGGGCTGACGGTCCGTTCGGCAAAGTGACCTACGGCGACGTGTTCCACCAGAACGAAGTGGAGCAGTCCACCTACAACTTCGAACACGCCAACGTCGACAAGCTGTTCGAACTGTTCGATTTCTATGAAAGCGAAGCCAAGCGCCTGATCGAACTCGACCAGCCGCTGCCGTTGCCAAGCTACGAAATGGTTCTGAAGGCCTCGCACACCTTCAACCTGCTGGATGCGCGCCGGGCGATCTCGGTGACTGCGCGTCAGCAATACATTCTGCGCGTTCGCACCCTGGCGCGTTCCGTCGCCCAAGCCTACCTGCTGGCCCGCGCCAAGCTGGGCTTCCCGATGGCAACCCCGGACCTGCGTGACGAAGTACTGGCCAAGCTGGAGGCTGCACAATGAGTGCTCAAGATTTTCTGGTTGAACTGGGCACCGAAGAACTGCCACCCAAAGCCCTGAACACCCTGGCCGAAGCGTTCCTGGCCGGTATCGACAAGGGCCTGCAAGCTGCCGGCCTGAATTACGAGACCAAAACTGTCTACGCAGCGCCGCGCCGTCTGGCTGTGCTGATCACCGCGCTGGCCACCCAGCAGCCGGATCGCAGCATCAACCTCGACGGCCCGCCGCGTCAGGCCGCGTTCGATGCTGAAGGCAACCCGACTCAAGCGGCACTGGGCTTTGCCAAGAAGTGCGGCGTCGAGCTGAGCGAAATCGACCAGAGCGGTCCGAAACTGCGCTACAGCCAGAACATCGCCGGCAAGCCGACCGCCAGCCTGCTGCCGACCATCGTCGAAGACTCGCTGAACGACCTGCCGATCCCGAAACGCATGCGTTGGGGTGCGCGCAAGGAAGAGTTCGTACGTCCGACCCAGTGGCTGGTGATGCTGCTCGGCGACCAGGTCATCGACTGCACGATCCTCGCGCAGAAGGCTGGCCGTGAATCCCGTGGCCACCGTTTCCATCACCCGGAAAGCGTGCGCATCGGTTCGCCTTCGAGCTACCTGGCTGACCTGCGTTCCGCCTATGTGCTGGCCGATGCCAACGAGCGTCGCGAAATCATCAGCAAGCGCACCGAAGAGTTGGCAACCCGTCAGGAAGGCACCGCGATCGTGCCGCCGGCGCTGCTCGACGAAGTGACCGCGCTGGTCGAGTGGCCGGTGCCGCTGGTGTGCTCGTTCGAGGAACGCTTCCTCGACGTGCCGCAGGAAGCGCTGATCACCACCATGCAGGACAACCAGAAGTACTTCTGCCTGCTGGATGCCGACGGCAAGTTGCTGCCACGCTTCATCACTGTGGCCAACATCGAATCCAAAGACCCGCAGCAGATCATCGCCGGTAACGAGAAGGTGGTTCGCCCACGTCTGACCGACGCCGAGTTCTTCTTCAAGCAGGACAAGAAGCAGAAGCTCGAAGCGTTCAACGATCGCCTGCAGAACGTGGTGTTCCAGGAAAAACTCGGCAGCGTCTACGACAAGGCCGAGCGCGTGTCGAAACTGGCCGCGTACATCGCCGCTCGCATCGGTGGCAACGCTTCGTGGGCTGCCCGTGCAGGGTTGCTGTCGAAGTGCGACCTGGCCACCGAAATGGTCGGCGAGTTCCCGGAGATGCAAGGTGTCGCCGGTTACTACTACGCCCTCAATGACGGCGAGCCGGAAGACGTCGCCCTGGCGCTGAACGAGCAGTACATGCCGCGCGGTGCCGGCGCTGAACTGCCAGCCACCCTGACCGGTGCGGCCGTGGCCATCGCCGACAAGCTCGACACCCTGGTCGGCATCTTCGGCATCGGCATGTTGCCGACCGGCAGCAAAGACCCGTATGCCCTGCGCCGTGCGGCACTGGGCGTGCTGCGGATCCTGATCGAGAAACAACTGGATCTGGACCTGAACGACGCCGTGGCGTTCGCCGTGAATGCGTTCGGTGCCAAGGTCAAGGCTGCCGGCCTGAACGACGCGGTGCTGGAGTTCATCTTCGACCGTCTGCGTGCGCGTTACGAAGACGAAGGCGTGGATGTCGCCACCTACCTGTCGGTACGTGCCCTGAAGCCGGGTTCGGCGCTGGACTTCGACCAGCGTGTGCAAGCGGTGCAGGCCTTCCGCAAACTGCCGGAAGCGGCAGCGCTGGCGGCGGTGAACAAGCGCGTATCGAACCTGTTGAGCAAGGTGGAAGGCTCGGTGCCGACCGAAGTCCAGGCCAAGTACTTCGACAATGCCAACGAGTTCTCGCTGTACTCGGCGATCCAGCAAGCGGACCAGGCTGTACAGCCAATGGCTGCGGCGCGTCAGTACAACGAATCGCTGGCACGTCTGGCTGCACTGCGCGAGCCGGTGGATGCGTTTTTCGACGCGGTGATGGTCAATGCCGAAGACGCCAATGTGCGGGCCAACCGTTACGCGCTGCTGGCGCGTCTGCGTGGCCTGTTCCTGGGCGTTGCCGACATTTCGCTGCTGGGTTGAGGGATTGCTGTTGAAACTGCTGATTCTCGATCGGGACGGAGTGATCAATTACGACTCCGACGCTTACATCAAGTCGGTGGAGGAGTGGATTCCGCTGCCCGGCTCGATCGAAGCGATTGCGCAGTTGAGCAAGGCCGGCTGGACGGTGGCGGTCGCCACCAACCAGTCGGGCATTGCTCGCGGCTACTACGACCTCGCCACCCTCGATGCCATGCACGCGCGTCTGCGCGAACTGGTGGCGGAGCAGGGCGGTGAAGTCGGGTTGATCGTGTACTGCCCGCATGGGCCGGACGAGGGTTGCGACTGCCGCAAGCCGAAACCGGGGATGTTGAAAACCATCGCGCAGCATTACGACGTCGCGCTGACGAATGTCTGGTTCGTCGGCGACAGCCTTGGTGACCTGGAGGCCGCCAACGCCGTCGATTCACAGCCCGTTTTGGTAAAGACCGGGAAAGGCGAAAAGACTCAGGCCAAGACCTTGCCGGTGGGCACCCTGATTTTTGACGATCTCGCGGCGATTGCCGCAGAACTTATCCACAACTAGAGTGCTTCTGAAGTTCCTGACCAGGGATTGATCGGGAGTGCGCTTGAACAGTCGGGCATCGCCCGTAACGGTAAACGTCGCCATGTCGATACTGCAGGCCATCAGAATCTTCCTCTTTTACCTGCTGCTGGGCACCACCGCTCTGCTGTGGTGCAGCCTGAGCTTTTTTATCGCGCCCTTTCTGCCGTTCAAGGCGCGCTATCGTTTCATCAACGTGTACTGGTGCCGCTGCGCCTTGTGGTTGACCAAGGTGTTTCTCGGTATCCGTTACGAAGTCAAAGGCGCGGAAAACGTCCCTGACCGGCCCTGCGTGATTCAATCGAACCACCAGAGCACGTGGGAGACGTTTTTTCTCTCCGCTTATTTCTCGCCCTTGAGCCAGGTGCTCAAGCGCGAACTGCTGTACGTGCCGTTCTTCGGCTGGGCGATGGCCATGCTGCGGCCGATCGCGATTGACCGCGACAACCCGAAAGCCGCCCTCAAGCAAGTCGCTGCGAAAGGTGACGAGCTGCTCAAGGACAATGTCTGGGTGCTGATCTTCCCTGAAGGCACTCGCGTTCCTCATGGCACCATCGGCAAGTTCTCCCGCAGTGGCAGTGCATTGGCAGTGAATGCTGCGCTTCCGGTACTGCCGATTGCGCACAATGCCGGCAAGTTCTGGCCGAAAATCGGTTGGGGTAAAAAGCCGGGCGTGATCACTGTGGTGATTGGTGAGCCGATGTACGCCGAGGGCAGTGGCCCCCGCGCCATCGCCGATCTGAATGATCGGGTGCAGGCGTGGAACGAGAAGACCCAACGGGAAATGGGCTCGCTGCCTCCGGCCCCTGAGGCACCGGCTGCGAACGATCAGATCGCTGTCTGAGATTTGTGGATAACCTGTGTACGGTTTGTTCGCAAAGTCCCTAATTATCTGATTAAGTTACTGATTTACTTATATATTTCCGAAGCTGATAAAACACCGTAAAAGGTGCATAAGTTTTTTTCGGAAGTAAGGAAACCGGCTGATATAGCCGGTTTTTTTATGCCTGCTCTTCGGCGATCAGCGGCAGCTCCAGGCGGAACGTCGTGCCTTGATCGACCACGCTCAGGCACTCGATCCGACCGCCATGGTGATCGACCACGGCTTTGACCATCGACAACCCCAGGCCCACGCCGTCGATGCCCTGTGCAGAAGAAAAGCGCCGGTACTGGCTGAACAGGTCGGGCAGCTCCTCTGCAGCGATGCCTTTGCCTTGATCGGTCAGTTCGCAACGCAGCCAGTCGTCGTGGCAACTGACACGCAGATCGACGGTTGATCCGGCCGGGCTGTACTTGATTGCATTTTCCAGCAGGTTGAACAGTGCGCGGGTCAGCAAGCCCTGATCGGCCAGGATCAGGCGCTCGTGTGATTGTTCGTCCATGTCGCTCAAAAGCTCAATGCGTTTTTGCTGGGCGATGGGCAAGGCCTGATCCAGCACGTCCATGACCAGCATCCCGAACAGGCTCGGTTGAAACTGATACGTCTCGGATTCGGCCCGTGCCAGCAGAACGAAGCCGTCGGTGAGCTCCAGCGCCCGGCGTACCTGGCGCTCAATCTGTTCGAACAGCGGCGAATCCGTTCCCGTCTGATGCCGGTGTACCTCGAGCAGGGCAAGAATCGCCGAATGAGGGGCACGCAGGTCATGGGACAGAAAGCGCAGCAACACACCGCGCTGTTCCTCGGCGGCGCGTTCGGCGCTCAGGTCAGTGAGGCTCAGGAGCCAGCCGATCGGCAAGTCGCCATCGACCGGCAATAAAGCGGCGCGCTCCAGACGCAGGCTACGCTCCTTGTGGTCACGAAATTCCAGCAGAGGAAGCTCGGATAGCGGCGGACGCGACTCTGTGGACAACTCCGGATAGCCCAGGCTCGCGAGTTGATCGAGCACATCCTCGCCCACCAGATTGTGATCGAACAGGCTCCGGGCCTTGCGGTTGCCCAACAAGACTTGTCCCCGTGGATCGCTGATCAGCGTTGCGACCGGCAGATACTCCAGCCCGTCGGCAATGAATCGGCGGGTATCGCGGGTGCGGCTCATGGCTTGCTCAAGCGCCATGATCTGCCCCTGCAAGCGGTCGGCGCTGGTAAACTGCGCCCGACGCCGTTCGGGAAAGACTTTCGGTTCACTGTCCAGCCGCGCCAGCTCCCAGCCGAAATAGGTCAGCACCACGCTCAGACGTCGCCAGTTCCAGATCAAATAACCGAACAACATACCCAGCACCGCCGGTGTCGGCGACCACCAACGCCTCATCTCCGCCAGCCCCGCACTGGTCAGCAGCACGCAGGCCATCCCGCCCAATGTCAGCCAGAGCGCCAGACGTGGACGCCACAGCAGCAATCCAAGTACGCACGCGACCAAGGCAACTGAAAGTCCCGCGCCCATCAACGGCGCCGGATCATGCAAATTGATCTGCGCACGCCAGGAAAGCAGTGCAGTCAGCGGCAACAGCACTAGACTTATCCACACCCACTCGCGCACCAGTTGCCGGAACAAACGCTGAACCTGGCTGGGGACGCGGCTTTCGTGTCGGCGGTGGTTATTCATGGGAAACAGGGCAGGGTGGGTTGAATGGTTTCATAGGCGGCCGGTCTGAGGACGTAGACCCGAAGAATCATAGCGGCTCACCCCACGGCGTGCCGCTTACTTTCACTGCATGGAGTGAGCCGATCCGGTCGGCACCCATTGCCCGAGCGACAAGGAACCACCGCGTATGCGCGTTGCGATACTGGACGATGAACCCGCCGAACTGCGCCGGGTCGAGCAGACCCTGCAACAAATGGCCGAGGCCGGAGGACAGCCCTGGTCACTGCACAGCTTCGAAAGCGGTGAAGACCTGCTGCGACAATTGCGCCGGGAAACCTTCGACCTGCTGATCCTCGACTGGCAATTGCCCGACCTCACCGGCATGGCGCTGCTGCGCTGGACCCGCGAACACATGGAAGCCCCCCCGGCGGCCATCATGCTGACCAGCCGCGATGGTGAAAGCGACATCGTCCAGGCCCTGAATGCCGGGGCCGACGATTACGTCAGCAAGCCGTTTCGGCCCAATGAATTGAAAGCCCGGGTTGCAGCGGTACTGCGTCGGCACAGCCTGCAACGTAACGCCCCGGCCGAAATCCTGCGTTTCAATGACCTGGTGTTCGACGACGCCGAGCTGACCGTCACCCGCGACGGGAAACCGATCGTCATGACCGAGCGCGAGTATCGACTCGCTCACTGCCTGTTCAGCAATCTTGGCCGACCGCTTTCACGGGATTACCTGTACGAACGATTCTGGCCCCACGAAGAGATGTCCACATCGCGACCGCTGGACACCCATATCTATCGCCTGCGCAACAAGCTCGGGCTGACGGCGGATCGGGGTTGGCAGTTGCTGACGATTTATGGGTATGGGTATCGGTTGGAGAGTGTGGCGGCAGGGGAGTGAATCGCAGGCAATAAAAAAGGCCAACGCTTGTGCGTTGGCCTTTTCGTTAGCGCCGACCGGGATCAGAAATCCAGGTTGGAAACCGCCAGAGCGTTGCTCTCGATGAAGTCACGGCGAGGTTCGACCGCATCACCCATCAGGGTGTTGAAGATCTGGTCTGCGCCAATGGCGTCTTCGATAGTGACTTTCAGCATGCGGCGCACGCTTGGGTCCATGGTGGTTTCCCACAGCTGATCCGGGTTCATTTCGCCCAGACCTTTGTATCGCTGAATGGTGTGGCGCTTGGTACTTTCGGCCATCAGCCAGTCCAGGGCTTCCTTGAACTCGGTGACCGCTTTCTTGCGCTCGCCACGCTGGATGTACGCGCCTTCGTCGAGCAGGGTGCTCAGTTGAGCGCCGAGGGTGACGACGGTCTTGTAGTCGTTGCTGCCGAAGAAGTCACGGTTGAAGGTGACGTAGTTCGACAGGCCGTGGGAGATCAGTTCGACCTCTGGCAGCCACACGCCACGTTCACGGTCTTCACGCAGGCTGGCCTTGTAGACCAGGCCCGACTTCTCGACGGTGCGCAGACGGACTTCGTACTGGGCCAGCCAGTCTTGCATCTTGGCGTGGTCGCCGAGCATTTCCAGGCTCACGGCCGGCAGGTAGATGAAGTGCTCGGTCAGCTCCTGCGGGTACAGGCGCGACAGACGCTTGAGGGTCTTCATCACCATGCGGAAGTCGTTCACCAGTCGTTCCAGCGCTTCGCCGGAAATGCCCGGGGCGTCTTCGTTCAGGTGCAGGCTCGCATCTTCCAGGGCCGACTGCGTCATGTACTCTTCCATGGCGTCGTCGTCTTTGATGTATTGCTCTTGCTTGCCTTTCTTGACTTTGTACAGCGGCGGCTGGGCGATGTAGATGTAACCGCGCTCGATCAGTTCAGGCAACTGACGGAAGAAGAAGGTCAGCAGCAGGGTACGGATGTGCGAACCGTCGACGTCAGCATCGGTCATGATGATGATGTTGTGATAGCGCAGCTTGTCGATGTTGTACTCTTCGCGACCGATGCCGCAGCCCAGCGCGGTGATCAGGGTGCCCACTTCCTGGGACGAGATCATCTTGTCGAAACGGGCTTTCTCGACGTTGAGGATCTTGCCCTTCAGCGGCAGGATGGCCTGGGTCTTGCGGTTACGTCCCTGCTTGGCAGAGCCGCCCGCGGAGTCACCTTCCACGAGGTACAGTTCGGACAGCGCCGGGTCTTTCTCCTGGCAGTCAGCGAGTTTGCCCGGCAGACCGGCGATGTCCAGCGCGCCTTTGCGGCGGGTCATTTCACGAGCCTTGCGCGCCGCTTCACGGGCACGGGCGGCGTCGATCATCTTGCCGACGACCAGTTTGGCTTCGTTCGGGTTTTCCAGCAGGAAGTCGGAGAAGTACTTGCCCATTTCCTGTTCGACCGCGGTCTTCACTTCGGAAGACACCAGCTTGTCTTTGGTCTGGGAGCTGAACTTCGGATCCGGCACCTTCACCGAGATGATCGCGGTCAGGCCTTCACGGGCATCGTCACCGGTGGTGGCGACTTTGTGCTTCTTCGCCAGACCTTCCTGCTCGATGTAGTTGTTCAGGTTACGCGTCAGTGCGGAACGGAAGCCCACCAGGTGGGTGCCGCCGTCGCGCTGCGGAATGTTGTTGGTGAAGCACAACAGGTTCTCGTTGAAACTGTCGTTCCACTGCAGGGCGATTTCCACGCCGATGCCGTCTTCACGCTGGATGTTGAAGTGGAACACCTGGTTGACCGCAGTCTTGTTGGTGTTCAGGTATTCAACGAACGCACGCAGGCCGCCTTCGTACTTGAACAGCTCTTCCTTTCCGCTGCGCTCATCCTTGAGGACGATGCCGACACCGGAGTTTAGGAAGGACAGTTCACGAATGCGCTTGGCCAGGATGTCCCAGCTGAAGTGAATGTTCTTGAAGGTTTCGCTGGAAGCCTTGAAGTGAATCTGGGTACCGGTGGTTTCGCTGTCGCCAACGATCGCCATCGGTGCCTGAGGCACGCCGTGAACGTAGGTCTGTTCCCAGATCTTGCCGCTGCGGCGAACGGTCAGTACCAGCTCTTCGGACAGCGCGTTCACAACAGAAACACCTACACCGTGCAGACCGCCGGATACCTTGTAGGAGTTGTCGTCGAACTTACCGCCAGCGTGGAGGACGGTCATGATGACCTCGGCGGCGGAAACGCCTTCCTCTTTGTGCACGTCTACCGGGATGCCACGGCCGTTGTCTTTAACGGTGATGGACTCATCCGGGTGGATGATGATGCTGATGTCGTCGCAGTGGCCGGCGAGGGCTTCGTCGATCGAGTTGTCGACCACCTCGAACACCATGTGGTGCAGACCGCTGCCATCGTCGGTGTCACCAATGTACATACCGGGACGTTTGCGCACGGCATCCAGGCCTTTCAGCACTTTAATGCTCGATGAGTCGTACGTATTTTCTTCGCTCAATGCCTTCACTCCCGATGGTCGTGGGTCTGGGTGATACGGCCCTGTTCCACGTGGAACAGAGCGACTGGCGTTTCCGTCTGCCAGCCTTCCCTCAATAATTCGTGATCTACACAGGTGATAAAGACCTGGCAGCGTAAGTCTTCCAGCAAACGGCACAGCGCGCGACGGTGGCTCTCGTCCAGTTCGGACGGCAAGTCATCCACCAGATAAATACACTGGCCGCGTCGGGCCTGGCTCACCAGATGCCCCTGGGCAATCCGCAATGCACAGACCACCAACTTCTGCTGACCCCGGGACAAGATGTCCGCGGCATTGTGTGCGCCCAATCTAAGACGCAAGTCAGCCCGTTGTGGCCCGGCCTGGGTATGACCCATTTGCTGGTCCCGTTGCACGGATCCGGCAAGTACGGCGCTCAATTCCCGGTCCTTGTCCCAGCCTCGGTAATAGCTGAGCGTCAAACCTTCGAGCTCAACCAGTTCGCTCAAGGTTTGTTCAAAGACTGGTTTCAAGGCTTTGATGTAAGCGCGGCGGTATTCATCGATTTCAGCGCTGGCCTGGCACAGTTCCCTGTCCCAAACCGCTTGCGAAACGGCGTCAAGTGTACCATGCCGCAGCCAGGAGTTTCTCTGGCGCAAGGCCTTCTGCAAACGCTGCCAGGTGGCCATGAACCGCGGCTCGACGTGGAACACACCCCAGTCGAGGAACTGCCGGCGAATCTTCGGCGCGCCTTCCAGCAGGCGAAAGCTGTCGGGGTTGATCAACTGCAGCGGCAGGATTTCCGCCAGTTGTGCAGCGCTACGAGCATTCTGACCATCGATGCGAATCTGGAACTCGCCCTGACGGTCGCGGGATATCCCCAATGCGCTGTGGCCACCCTCGGCGAGTTCGACCTGACCGAATACGGTGCAAGCGAGTTGCTCATATTGGATGACCGGCAACAGTCGCGTGCTACGAAACGAACGGGCAAGCCCCAGCAGGTGAATGGCTTCCAGAACACTGGTTTTGCCGCTGCCGTTGGCGCCGTAAAGAATGTTGATTCGGGGGGAGGGGGAGAAGGTCACCGGGTGCAGATTGCGCACCGCGGTGACCGAGACGCGACTTAAAGACATCCAGAGTCAGCTGATTACAGACGCATCGGCATGACAACGTAAGCCGAATCGTCATTGTCGGACTCTTGCACCAGCGCACTGCTGTTGGAGTCGGACAGGATCAGACGAACCTGCTCGGTAGTCATCACGCCCAGCACGTCGAGCAGATAGCTGACGTTGAAGCCGATTTCCAGGGAGCCGCCGTTGTATTCCACGCCTACTTCTTCTTCCGCTTCTTCCTGCTCCGGGTTGTTGGCCTGGATCTTCAACTGACCGCTGGCCAGTTGCAGACGGATACCGCGGTACTTCTCGTTGGACAGAATCGCGGTACGGCTGAACGCTTCGCGCAACGCCTGACGATCACCTAGTACCAGCTTGTCGCCGCCCTTCGGCAAAACGCGCTCGTAGTCCGGGAACTTGCCGTCGACCAGTTTCGAGGTGAAGGTGAATTCGCCGGTGGTCGCACGGATGTGGTGCTGGCCCAGGACGATGCTGACGTTACCGTCCGGCTCGGTGAGCAGACGTGCCAGTTCGAGAATGCCTTTACGCGGCACGATCACCTGATGGCGTTCCTGCTGACCGATGTCGGCCTGCATCGAGCACATGGCCAGACGGTGACCGTCGGTAGCCACGGCACGGATCACACCGGTCGACACTTCCAGCAACATACCATTGAGGTAGTAACGCACGTCCTGCTGGGCCATGGCGAAACTGGTGCGTTCGATCAGACGACGCAGCTTGCTCTGTTCCAGGCTGGTGGTCAGCGAACCCGGGCCTTCTTCCACAGTCGGGAAGTCATTGGCCGGCAGGGTCGACAGGGTGAAACGGCTACGGCCGGCTTTCACCACCAGCTTCTGCTCGTCGACCTTGATATCGATCAGCGCATCGTTCGGCAGGCTCTTGCAGATGTCCATCAGCTTGCGCGCAGGCACGGTGATGGAACCTGTTTCAGCCGGCTCCTCGAGTTGCACGCGACCGACCAGCTCGACTTCCAGGTCGGTACCGGTCAGCGACAGTTGCTGGCCATCGACGACCAGCAGCACGTTGGACAGTACCGGCAAGGTCTGTCGGCGCTCGACGACGCCTGCGACCAGTTGCAGGGGTTTCAACAGGGCTTCGCGTTGAATGGTGAAATGCATGGTCTAGTCCCTTGCCTTAATAAGCTGCGCTGGTGTTCATCAAGTGGTCAGTGTACGCAGCAGGTTCTTGTAGTCCTCGCGGATGTCCGCGTCGGATTCCTTAAGTTCGTTGATCTTGCGGCAGGCGTGCAACACGGTCGTGTGGTCGCGGCCGCCAAACACATCGCCGATTTCCGGCAGGCTGTGGTTGGTCAGTTCCTTGGACAATGCCATGGCCACCTGACGCGGACGAGCGACCGAACGCGAGCGGCGCTTGGACAGCAAGTCGGAAATCTTGATCTTGTAGTACTCGGCGACGGTGCGCTGAATGTTATCCACAGAGACCAGTTTGTCCTGCAGCGCCAAGAGGTCTTTCAGGGATTCGCGAATCAACTCGATGGTGATGTCGCGGCCCATGAAGTGCGAGTGGGCGATCACGCGCTTCAGCGCGCCTTCCAGCTCACGGACGTTGGAGCGAATACGTTGGGCAATGAAGAATGCTGCATCGTGTGGCAACTCGACTTTGGCCTGGTCGGCCTTCTTCATCAAGATCGCGACGCGGGTTTCCAGTTCTGGCGGCTCGACGGCAACCGTCAGGCCCCAGCCGAAGCGGGATTTGAGGCGCTCTTCAAGGCCTTCGATTTCTTTCGGGTAGCGGTCACTGGTGAGAATGACCTGCTGGCCACCTTCAAGCAGGGCGTTGAAGGTGTGGAAAAACTCTTCCTGGGAACGTTCCTTGCGGGCGAAGAACTGAATGTCGTCGATCAACAGGGCGTCCACCGAACGGTAGAAACGCTTGAACTCGTTGATCGCGTTCAGTTGCAGTGCCTTGACCATGTCGGCAACGAAACGCTCGGAATGCAGGTACACGACCTTGGCATTCGGGTTCTTCTTTAAGAGATGGTTACCCACCGCGTGCATCAAGTGCGTCTTACCCAGACCTACGCCGCCATAAAGGAAGAGCGGGTTGTAGCCGTGCTTCGGGTTGTCTGCCACCTGCCAGGCCGCCGCACGGGCGAGCTGGTTGGATTTACCTTCGACAAAGTTTTCGAAGGTAAAGGTGCGGTTCAGGTAGCTGGTGTGCTTGAGCGCGCCTTCGACCTGCACGGTGCGCTGTTCGGCGCGAACCGGGGCCTGTTGCGAAGCGGCACCAGCCATCGGATCGAAGCTGTCGCGGGACGGCTCTTCACTGATCTCTTCTGTTTTCTGCGTTGTGCGCTTGGTCGGCGCAGGCGTCGGAGCTGGTGCTGGCGCACTGGCCGGCGCGGCATTGGCCTGAGCCTGGGACACTTGCGCAGCAGCCAACGGTGCGTTCGGTGCGGCACGAGGAGCCGAACTGCGCTTGCTGCCTATTAATAAGGAGAGCGACGGTGCGAGACCGTTGCCATGCTCATCCAGCAGTTCAAGGACGCGCCCCAGGTACTTTTCGTTGACCCAGTCCAGAACAAAACGGTTCGGTGCGTAGACGCGCAACTCGTCGCCTTCGGCTTCGACCTGTAGTGGACGGATCCAGGTGTTGAATTGTTGGGCAGGCAGCTCTTCGCGCAAAAGCTCCACGCACTGCTGCCAAAGTTCCACTGACACGGATATCCCCTAAGTTGAAAGCCGGTGAGGCAAAAACAAGCGGCCATTGTAGCGGCCAGTCGTCCACTTATCCACATGCAGGTTGCCCGGTGGACATGATTTATCAATGCGTTAAACGCGAAAAAGGCGACCGACGGTGTGTGCACAAGCTCTGTGGATAACCCTATCTGAGCACACTGGACAACTGGGGGCGAAAGTCGGTGGATAACCAGCCTGTGGATAACAACCTATTCCACACACAGGTTATCCGACAGCGCAGCACAGGCTGAACACGGTTTTCCACTGTAGTTGTCATTCTCTGTACATCGCTTGAAACAAGGCCTTGAGCCAGTTATCCACAGATAACTGTGTACCTAGCTTTTACAAGCTTTACAGAAAAGCTTTAAATAATTCCCTTCTTTATTTTTATCTTTGGCAAACCGGGTAAACAGGTCCTGGCGGCTCCGAAGATCTATTTATAAGGAAACGTTGGTTGGAAATTGACCTATTGGCTTGCTTTCTCTAGAATCCCCGGTCTCTTAAAACGGGGGCCATTCCGGCCCGTTGTGGACGAACCAGGTAACACGACATGAAACGTACTTTCCAACCAAGCACTATCAAACGCGCTCGTACCCACGGTTTCCGTGCTCGCATGGCTACCAAGAACGGTCGTGCCGTACTGTCGCGTCGTCGCGCCAAAGGCCGCGCACGTCTGGCAGTTTGATAATCCGGCACTGGAGGTGAGTCAGGACTTCAGTCGGGAAAAGCGTCTGCTTACTCCCCGGCATTTCAAGGCAGTCTTTGACTCCCCTACCGGCAAGGTTCCGGGGAAAAATCTCCTGCTCCTTGCGCGCAACAACGATCTCGATCACCCCCGTCTCGGGCTGGTTATCGGGAAAAAGAGCGTCAAGCTCTCCGTCGAGCGCAATCGCCTCAAACGTCTTATGCGCGAATCGTTTCGCCTGCACCAGGATTCACTGGTCGGCTGGGACATCGTTATCGTCGCGCGCAAAGGTTTGGGTGACGTAGAAAACCCCGAATTGATTCAGCATTTCGGCAAACTCTGGAAACGTCTGGCACGCAACAAGCCGGTACCAGCAGTCAAAACCGAAACTGTAGGGGTAGACAGTCCAGATGCGTAAACTGGCGCTCGTTCCGATCCAGTTTTATCGCTACGCCATTAGTCCCCTGATGGCCAGTCACTGTCGTTTCTACCCCAGTTGTTCTTGCTACGCGTATGAAGCCATCGAAAATCATGGCCTTCTGCGCGGTGGCTGGCTGACCTTTCGTCGTTTAGGTCGCTGTCATCCGTGGAATCCCGGTGGTTATGACCCGGTTCCACCTATCCCTACCTCCCGTTCTTCTTCGATGGCCGAGTAATCATGGATATCAAACGCACGATCCTGATCGTCGCCCTGGCAATCGTGTCCTACGTCATGGTCCTTAAATGGAACCAGGACTATGGCCAGGCTGCCCTGCCGACTCAGAATGTTGCTTCCAGTACGACTACATCCGGTTTGCCGGACACCGCCACTGGCAATAATGCTGCTGCCAGTGACGATATTCCGCGCGCCGCAAGCGATACCAGCGCACCTGCCGAAACGCCGGTCGCCGTCAGCAAGGATCTGATCCAGATCAAAACCGATGTGCTCGATCTCGCGATCGATCCACAAGGTGGCGATGTTGCCCAGCTGACCTTGCCGCTGTATCCACGTCGTCAGGATCGTCCGGACGTTCCGTTCCAGCTGTTCGACAACGGTGGCGAACGTACTTATCTGGCACAGAGCGGTCTGATTGGCACCAACGGTCCGGATGCAAACCCGGCCGGTCGTCCGGTCTACTCCTCGGAGAAGAAGACTTATCAACTGGCTGACGGTCAGGACCAACTGGTCGTCGACCTGAAGTTCAGCAAGGACGGCGTCAATTACATCAAGCGTTTCACCTTGAAACGTGGCCTGTATGACGTGACCGTGACCTATCTGATCGACAACCAGAGCGCTCAGCCTTGGTCCGGTTCGATGTTTGCTCAGCTGAAACGCGATGCCAGCGCTGATCCTTCGTCGACCACTGCTACCGGTACCGCGACTTACCTGGGCGCCGCCCTGTGGACAAGTTCCGAGCCGTACAAGAAAGTGTCCATGAAGGACATGGACAAAGCTCAGCTCAAGGAAACTGTCACCGGTGGTTGGGTAGCCTGGCTGCAACACTACTTCGTGACTGCATGGGTTGCTCCGAAGGGCGAAAACAACATCGTCCAGACCCGTAAAGACAGCAAAGGCAACTACATCATCGGTTACACCGGTCCTTCGCTGACCGCTGCACCGGGTGCGAAAGTCGAAACCAGCGCTGTTCTGTACGCCGGTCCGAAAAGCCAGGCTGTGCTGAAAGAGTTGTCCCCAGGTCTGGAACTGACTGTCGACTACGGCATTCTGTGGTTCATTGCCCAGCCAATCTTCTGGCTGCTGCAACATATCCACAGCATCGTCGGCAACTGGGGCTGGTCGATCATCTTCCTGACCATGCTGATCAAAGGGATCTTCTTCCCTCTGTCGGCCGCCAGCTACAAGTCGATGGCCCGCATGCGCGCCGTGGCTCCGAAACTGGCTGCACTGAAAGAGCAACATGGCGATGACCGGCAGAAAATGTCGCAAGCCATGATGGAGCTGTACAAGAAAGAGAAGATCAATCCGCTGGGCGGCTGCTTGCCGATCCTGGTGCAGATGCCGGTTTTCCTTTCCCTGTACTGGGTTCTGCTGGAAAGCGTGGAAATGCGCCAGGCGCCGTTCATGCTGTGGATTACCGACCTGTCGATCAAGGATCCGTTCTTCATCCTGCCGATCATCATGGGTGCGACCATGTTCATCCAGCAGCGTCTGAACCCTACACCTCCGGATCCGATGCAGGCCAAGGTGATGAAAATGATGCCAATCATCTTCACCTTCTTCTTCCTGTGGTTCCCGGCGGGTCTGGTGCTGTACTGGGTTGTGAACAACTGCCTGTCGATTGCCCAACAGTGGTACATCACGCGTAAGATCGAAGCGGCGACGAAAAAAGCCGAGGCGTAACTTACTCTGTGGATAACACCACTCAAAACGCCCCCTAGTGGGGCGTTTTGCTATCTGCCATTTTTGTCTGGATACCGGTTTATGAGCGCACCTCGTGAAACCATCGCAGCCGTCGCTACCGCCCAGGGCCGTGGCGGCGTGGGCATCGTTCGAATTTCCGGGCCGCTGGCCAGCGTTGCGGCCAAAGCCATCAGCGGCCGCGAGCTGAAACCACGGTTTGCCCACTACGGCCCGTTCTTCAGTGACGATCAACAGGTGCTGGATGAAGGTCTGGCGCTGTATTTCCCCGGGCCGAACTCGTTCACCGGCGAAGACGTATTGGAACTGCAGGGCCACGGTGGCCCGATCGTCCTCGACATGTTGCTAAAGCGTTGTCTAAAACTGGGCTGCCGTCTGGCTCGTCCCGGTGAGTTCAGCGAAAGAGCGTTCCTCAATGACAAACTCGATCTTGCTCAGGCCGAGGCCATCGCCGATCTGATCGAAGCCAGTTCTGCACAGGCCGCGCGCAATGCCTTGCGCTCCTTGCAAGGGGCCTTCTCCCAACGTGTGCATAACCTCACCGAACAGCTGATCGGCCTGCGGATCTATGTCGAAGCGGCGATCGACTTCCCGGAAGAAGAAATCGACTTCCTCGCCGACGGCCATGTGCTGAGCATGCTCGACAAGGTTCGTAACGAGTTATCCACCGTATTGCGCGAAGCCGGGCAGGGTGCGTTACTGCGTGACGGCATGACCGTGGTGATTGCCGGTCGTCCGAATGCCGGCAAATCCAGCCTGCTGAACGCACTGGCCGGTCGTGAAGCCGCGATCGTGACCGAAATCGCCGGCACCACTCGGGATATCCTGCGTGAACATATCCACATCGACGGCATGCCGCTGCATGTTGTGGACACCGCCGGTCTGCGTGATACCGATGACCATGTGGAAAAGATCGGCGTTGAACGAGCGTTGAAAGCCATAGGCGAAGCTGACCGAGTGCTGCTGGTCGTCGATGCCACTGCGCCAGAGGCCGCCGATCCGTTCGCCTTGTGGCCGGAATTCCTTGAAACCCGGCCAGATCCGGCGAAGGTAACGTTGATCCGCAACAAGGCCGATCTCACCGGCGAGCCTATTGCCCTGGAAGTCAGTGACGATGGCCATGTGACGATCAGCCTGAGCGCCAAGTCTGCCGATGAGGGACTGGATTTACTGCGTGATCACCTCAAGGCCTGCATGGGCTACGAACAAACATCGGAAAGCAGCTTCAGCGCGCGCCGCCGGCACCTCGAAGCCCTGCGTCATGCCAGTGATGCCCTGGAACATGGACGTGCCCAACTGACCTTGGCGGGTGCTGGTGAGCTGTTGGCCGAAGACCTGCGTCAGGCCCAGCAGTCTCTCGGGGAAATCACCGGCGCCTTCAGCTCCGATGATCTGCTGGGACGGATCTTTTCCAGCTTCTGCATCGGTAAATAAACCTCCCGTTGTCCACAGACAGGTCCATTCGCGACCTGTCTGTCCTCCTTCCTCGTTTTTCCTTCCTCCAGTGCCGGACACATTTCTGTTCCTGAGCGGATGTTCCGTGCATCCGATTTCTGTGGATTAATCCCTGTGAATAACTGCCGCTGAGGGCAGTTGATAACAGGGCCTGAAAACTGAACATAACTGCCGCTGTGGATAACCACCTCATTAATCCACAGGCTTACACCGGTTATCCAAGGGCCTCATGGCGACATGGCCACAGGGTTTTGAATCTCTGTACACATTGAAAATAAAGGCCTGCAGAAATCTATCCACAGAAAACATGGGCAGTAAGAATAAGCTTTAAAACAAAGGTTTTATAAATTTCTCTCTTTTTTATTCTTTTAACCGCGAGTTCTCCACAGCTGGTTAAATTTTGTGCAAAGGGTTCTTTAGGAAGGGCGAAGTCCCTATACTTGCCGACCAGGTCCAGAAACCTGATCTCAAACTATTCCTGAATTACCTAATTAAGCAGGCACGAGGTGCGTGGTGGATTTCCCTTCCCGTTTTGAAGTGATCGTCATCGGCGGCGGTCATGCCGGTACCGAGGCAGCACTGGCCTCAGCACGCATGGGCGCAAAAACCCTTCTGCTGACGCACAACGTGGAAACCCTCGGTGCCATGAGTTGCAACCCGGCCATTGGCGGCATTGGCAAAAGCCATCTGGTCAAGGAAATCGACGCCCTCGGCGGCGCGATGGCCATGGCCACCGATCTGGGCGGTATCCAGTTTCGCGTGTTGAACAGCCGCAAAGGCCCAGCCGTACGTGCAACCCGTGCGCAAGCCGACCGGATTTTGTACAAGGCCGCTGTCCGCGAAATTCTGGAAAACCAGCCGAACCTGTGGATATTTCAACAAGCTGCTGACGACCTGATCGTCGAGCAGGAACAAGTACGCGGTGTCGTCACGCAAATGGGTCTGCGTTTCTTCGCCGATTCCGTGGTGTTGACCACTGGTACGTTCCTGGGCGGACTTATCCACATCGGCTTGCAGAATTTTTCCGGTGGTCGCGCCGGTGATCCACCATCGATCGCCCTGGCGCATCGTCTGCGTGAATTGCCGCTGCGTGTCGGTCGCCTGAAAACCGGTACGCCACCGCGTATCGACGGCAAGTCGGTGGATTTCTCGGTGATGACCGAGCAGCCAGGCGATACGCCGATCCCGGTGATGTCGTTCATGGGCAACAAGGAACAACATCCACGGCAAGTCAGTTGCTGGATTACTCACACCAACGCCCGCACCCACGAAATCATTGCCGCGAACCTCGACCGTTCGCCGATGTATTCCGCTGCCGGCGAAATCGAAGGCATCGGCCCGCGTTATTGCCCGTCGATCGAAGACAAGATTCACCGCTTTGCCGACAAGGAAAGCCATCAGGTGTTCATCGAGCCGGAAGGCCTGACCACCCATGAGCTTTATCCGAACGGGATATCCACAAGCCTGCCGTTCGACGTGCAATTGCAGATCGTGCAATCGATCCGCGGCATGGAAAACGCGCACATCGTGCGTCCGGGTTATGCAATCGAGTACGACTACTTCGATCCACGCGACCTGAAGTACAGCCTGGAAACCAAAGTCATCGGCGGTCTGTTCTTCGCTGGGCAGATCAACGGCACCACCGGTTACGAAGAAGCCGGCGCCCAGGGTTTGCTGGCTGGCGCGAACGCCGCACTGCGCGCGAAAGGCAAAGAAGCCTGGTGCCCGCGCCGCGATGAAGCGTACATCGGGGTACTGGTCGACGACCTGATCACCCTCGGTACCCAAGAGCCGTACCGCATGTTCACTTCCCGTGCCGAGTACCGCCTGATCCTGCGTGAGGACAACGCGGACCTGCGTCTGACCGAAAAAGGTCGCGAACTGGGTCTGGTCGATGACGCGCGCTGGGCGGCGTTCTGCAAGAAACGCGAAAGCATCGAACTCGAAGAGCAGCGCCTGAAAAGCACCTGGGTTCGCCCGGGCACTCCACAGGGCGATGCGATTGCCGAGAAATTCGGCACGCCGCTGACTCACGAATACAACCTGCTCAATCTCTTGAGCCGTCCGGAAATCGACTACGCTGGTCTGGTCGAAGTGACCGGGCAGGGCGCCGAAGATCCACAGGTCGCCGAACAAGTCGAGATCAAGACCAAATACGCCGGTTACATCGACCGTCAACAGGACGAAATCGCCCGTCTGCGTGCAAGCGAAGACACGAAACTGCCTGTGGATATCGATTACACCAACATTTCCGGTCTCTCCAAGGAGATCCAGAGCAAGCTTGGCGCGACTCGTCCCGAGACGCTGGGCCAGGCTTCGCGGATCCCGGGTGTGACCCCGGCAGCGATTTCGCTGTTGATGATCCATTTGAAAAAACGCGGCGCGGGCCGTCAGTTGGAGCAAAGCGCTTGAGTTCTAAGGTCACTTCGCAACACGCCGAAGAGTTATCCACAGGAGCCCGCGAGCTCGGTGTCAATCTCACTGAAACCCAGCACGAATTGTTGCTGGGTTATCTGGCCCTGTTGATCAAATGGAACCAGGCCTACAACCTGACCGCGGTCCGCGATCCGGACGAAATGGTTTCCCGTCACTTGCTCGATAGCCTCAGCGTGATGTCGTTCATCGAAAACGGCCGCTGGCTGGATGTCGGCAGCGGCGGCGGCATGCCGGGGATCCCTTTGGCGATCCTGTATCCGGACTCGCAAGTGACTTGCCTGGACAGCAACGGCAAGAAAACCCGCTTCCTGACCCAGGTCAAACTCGAACTCAAACTGGATAACCTGCAAGTTATCCACAGTCGCGTCGAAGCATTCCAGCCTGCACAGCCGTTCAACGGGATCATTTCCCGGGCCTTCAGCAGCATGGAGAACTTCACCAACTGGACTCGCCACCTCGGCGACGCCGATACGCGCTGGTTGGCAATGAAGGGCGTCCATCCGGCCGATGAGCTGGTAGCATTGCCGGCAGACTTCAAACTCGATAGCGAACACGCCCTGGCCGTACCCGGTTGCCAAGGCCAACGCCATCTGCTGATACTGCGCCGCACGGCATGATTGGGAACACAAGCAAGAATGGCTAAGGTATTCGCGATAGCGAACCAGAAGGGTGGTGTGGGCAAGACCACCACCTGCATCAACCTCGCAGCATCCCTGGTCGCGACCAAGCGCCGGGTGCTGTTGATCGATCTCGATCCACAGGGCAACGCCACCATGGGTAGCGGTGTGGATAAACATGGCCTGGAAAACTCGGTCTACGACCTGCTGATCGGCGAATGCGATCTGGCCCAGGCCATGCACTACTCCGAACACGGCGGTTATCAACTGCTGCCGGCCAACCGCGACCTGACGGCGGCCGAAGTGGTGCTGCTGGAAATGCAGATGAAGGAAAGCCGTCTGCGCAGTGCGCTGGCGCCGATCCGTGAAAACTACGATTACATTCTGATCGACTGCCCGCCGTCGCTGTCGATGCTCACACTGAACGCACTGGTCGCTGCTGACGGGGTGATTATTCCCATGCAGTGCGAGTACTTTGCGCTCGAAGGTTTGAGCGACCTTGTGGATAACATCAAGCGCATCGCCGAACTGCTGAACCCGAACCTGAAAGTCGAAGGCCTGCTGCGGACCATGTATGACCCGCGCCTGAGCCTGATGAACGATGTATCGGCCCAGCTCAAGGAACACTTCGGTGATCAGCTGTACGACACGGTGATCCCGCGCAACATCCGACTGGCTGAAGCCCCGAGCTACGGCATGCCGGCGCTGGCCTACGACAAGCAATCGCGTGGCGCGCTGGCCTATCTGGCCCTGGCGGGCGAGATGGTTCGCCGTCAGCGCAAAAATTCACGCATCGCCGCTGCCCAGCCAACTTAAGGAATCCCCATGGCCGTCAAGAAACGAGGTCTCGGACGAGGACTGGATGCACTGCTGAGCGGTCCGACTGTCAGCTCGCTGGAAGAACAAGCGGCGCAGGCTGACAGCCGTGAGTTGCAGCACCTGCCACTGGACTTGCTGCAGCGCGGCAAGTATCAGCCACGTCGGGACATGGATCCGCAGGCGCTGGAAGAGCTGGCGCAGTCGATCAAGGCCCAGGGCGTGATGCAGCCGATCGTGGTTCGCCCGATTGGCGGTGGTCGTTTTGAAATCATCGCCGGCGAGCGCCGCTGGCGCGCCAGTCAGCAGGCCGGCCAGGAAACCATTCCTGCAATGGTCCGCGACGTGCCGGATGAAACCGCGATCGCCATTGCGCTGATCGAGAACATCCAGCGCGAAGACCTGAACCCGATTGAAGAAGCGGTGGCCCTGCAGCGCTTGCAGCAGGAATTCCAGCTCACCCAGCAACAGGTCGCCGAGGCTGTGGGTAAGTCCCGCGTCACTGTGGCCAACCTGTTGCGCCTGATTGCGCTGCCGGAAGTCATCAAGACCATGTTGTCCCACGGCGACCTGGAAATGGGTCATGCCCGTGCATTGCTCGGTCTGCCGGACAATCAGCAGGTGGAAGGGGCGCGACATGTTGTCGCACGCGGTCTCACCGTGCGCCAAACCGAGGCACTGGTTCGTCAGTGGTTGAGTGGCAAACCGGAGCCGGTCGAACCGTCCAAACCCGACCCGGATATCGCTCGCCTCGAGCAACGTCTGGCCGAGCGCCTAGGCTCTGCGGTGCAGATCCGCCACGGCAAGAAGGGAAAGGGTCAGTTGGTGATCGGTTACAACTCCCTCGACGAGCTTCAAGGTGTGCTCGCACACATCCGCTGAAACAATTCCTCTTGTAGCGCGCAGTCGGAAATCACTACCTGACAGTTGAATAGGGGCAGAACCGCCCCTATACTCTGCGCGCATTTTGTCGGCACAAATTATGCCAAGTTATTGAATTTCGGCAGCCGACCATTGGAGAGCAATAGTGATGGAAACCCGCAAGCCAAACCGCCTGCCGTTCCATCGCCTGACGGTTTTTCCGGTGTTGATGGCTCAATTTGTCATTTTGCTCATTGCCGCTTTGGCGCTCTGGCAATGGCACGGAGTCGTTGCCGGATACTCGGGACTTTGCGGAGGCCTGATAGCCTTGCTGCCCAATGTTTATTTCGCTCACAAGGCATTTCGGTTTTCCGGCGCCCGAGCAGCCCAGTCCATCGTCCGGTCTTTCTATGCCGGCGAGGCAGGCAAACTGATTTTGACGGCAGTGCTGTTTGCACTGGTGTTTGCAGGTGTGAAGCCACTGGCGCCGATCGCTGTATTCGGCGCCTTCGTGCTGACTCAGTCGGTCAGCTGGTTCGCTCCCCTGCTGATGAGAACAAGACTTTCGAGACCTTAGGGCGTTTGAGGCAACCATGGCAGAAACAACCGCTTCGGGCTATATCCAGCACCACTTGCAGAACCTGACCTTCGGTCAGCTACCCAACGGCGGCTGGGGCTTTGCCCACACCGCAGCAGAGGCCAAGGAAATGGGCTTCTGGGCTTTCCACGTCGATACCCTCGGCTGGTCGGTCGCGCTGGGTCTGATCTTCGTTCTTCTTTTCCGCATGGCGGCCAAGAAGGCGACTTCCGGTCAGCCGGGTGCATTGCAGAACTTCGTTGAAGTCCTGGTCGAATTCGTCGATGGCAGCGTGAAAGACAGCTTCCATGGCCGTAGCCCGGTGATCGCACCGCTGGCACTGACCATCTTCGTCTGGGTGTTCCTGATGAACGCCGTCGACCTGGTACCGGTCGACTGGATTCCTCAGCTGGCCATCCTGATCTCCGGCGACCACCACATCCCGTTCCGCGCCGTGTCGACCACCGACCCGAACGCGACCCTGGGCATGGCGTTCTCGGTTTTCGCACTGATCATTTTCTATAGCATCAAGGTCAAGGGCCTCGGCGGCTTCATCGGCGAGCTGACCCTGCACCCGTTCGGCAGCAAGAACATCTTCGTTCAGGCCCTGCTGATCCCGGTGAACTTCCTGCTGGAATTCGTGACCCTGATCGCCAAACCGATCTCTCTGGCTCTGCGTCTGTTCGGCAACATGTATGCCGGCGAGCTGGTGTTCATCCTGATCGCTGTGATGTTCGGCAGCGGCCTGCTCTGGCTGAGCGGCCTGGGTGTTGTCCTGCAGTGGGCGTGGGCTGTGTTCCACATCCTGATCATCACCCTGCAGGCGTTCATCTTCATGATGCTGACCATCGTCTACCTGTCGATGGCGCACGAAGAAAACCATTAAGACCAGTCTCGACTAGTCTGATGTCCTTCCCGGTCAAACGGGAAGGGGCTCCTCACGGGGCACCATGAAACGATTTGTTTTACCGCTTTAATCTAAAAAACCTAAACCATACGACGTAAAAGTCGGGAGGAAAGATGGAAACTGTAGTTGGTCTAACCGCTATCGCTGTTGCACTGTTGATCGGCCTGGGCGCACTGGGTACCGCAATTGGTTTCGGCCTGCTGGGCGGCAAGTTCCTGGAAGGCGCAGCGCGTCAGCCAGAAATGGTTCCAATGCTGCAAGTTAAAATGTTCATCGTTGCCGGTCTGCTCGACGCCGTAACCATGATCGGTGTTGGTATCGCTCTGTTCTTCACCTTTGCGAACCCGTTCGTTGGTCAGATCGCTGGCTAATCATTCGGATCTCCGAGTGATTTGGTGTGATGGACAACGTAACTGCGAGGTGTTGGCGTGAACATTAATGCGACCCTGATTGGCCAGTCCGTTGCGTTCCTGATTTTTGTACTGTTCTGCATGAAGTTCGTATGGCCTCCGGTCATCGCAGCTCTGCACGAACGTCAAAAGAAGATCGCTGATGGTCTGGACGCTGCCAGCCGTGCAGCTCGCGACCTGGAGTTGGCCCAAGAAAAAGCGGGTCAGCAACTGCGCGAAGCGAAAGCTCAGGCAGCTGAAATCATCGAGCAAGCCAAGAAACGCGGTAACCAGATTGTCGAAGAGGCCGTTGAAAAGGCCCGCATCGACGCTGACCGTGTGAAGGTTCAGGCTCAAGCCGAGATCGAACAGGAACTGAACAGCGTCAAAGACAAGCTGCGCGCCCAAGTGGGCTTGCTGGCTGTCGGCGGCGCCGAGAAGATCCTGGGTGCCACAATCGATCAAAACGCGCACGCAGAGCTGGTTAACCAACTGGCTGCTGAAATCTAAGCGAGGGCGATCATGGCAGAACTGACCACGTTGGCCCGACCTTACGCTAAGGCGGCCTTCGAGCACGCTCAGGCCCACCAGCAACTGGCCAATTGGTCAGCCATGCTCGGCCTGGCAGCAGCGGTGTCACAAGATGACACCATGCAGCGCGTGCTCAAGGCCCCGCGACTGACGAGCGCAGAAAAGGCCGCCACGTTCATTGACGTGTGCGGCGACAAGTTTGATGCCAAGGCACAGAACTTCATCAATGTCGTTGCCGAAAACGACCGTCTCCCGCTTCTGCCGGAGATCGCCGCTCTGTTTGACCTGTACAAGGCCGAGCAAGAGAAATCGGTAGACGTTGAAGTGACCAGTGCTTTTGCATTGAACCAAGAACAGCAAGACAAACTCGCCAAGGTTCTCAGTGCACGACTCAACCGGGAAGTGCGCCTGCAAGTCGAGGAAGACAGCTCCCTTATCGGGGGGGTGGTCATCCGCGCCGGCGACCTGGTTATCGATGGCTCGATTCGCGGCAAAATCGCGAAACTTGCCGAAGCATTGAAATCTTGAGTTTGAAGGGGCAGCAGAGCAATGCAGCAACTCAATCCTTCCGAAATAAGTGAAATTATCAAGGGCCGCATCGAAAAGCTCGATGTGACCTCCCAAGCCCGTAACGAAGGCACTGTCGTCAGCGTATCTGACGGTATCGTGCGGATTCACGGTCTGGCCGACGTCATGTACGGCGAGATGATCGAGTTTCCGGGCGGCGTCTACGGTATGGCCCTCAACCTGGAGCAAGACTCCGTAGGTGCCGTTGTACTGGGCGCATACACCAGTCTGGCTGAAGGCATGAGCGCCAAGTGCACCGGCCGCATCCTCGAAGTTCCGGTTGGTAAGGAACTGCTGGGTCGCGTTGTCGACGCACTGGGTAACCCTGTTGACGGCAAAGGTCCACTGGGCAACACCGAGACCGACGCGGTCGAGAAAGTTGCTCCGGGCGTGATCTGGCGTAAGTCGGTAGACCAGCCTGTACAGACTGGCTACAAGGCTGTCGATGCCATGATCCCTGTCGGCCGTGGCCAGCGTGAGCTGATCATCGGTGACCGTCAGATCGGTAAAACCGCTCTGGCGATCGACGCGATCATCAACCAGAAAGACAGCGGCATTTTCTGCGTCTACGTGGCAATCGGTCAGAAGCAATCGACCATCGCCAACGTGGTTCGCAAGCTGGAAGAAAACGGTGCACTGGCTAACACCATCATCGTTGCAGCGAGCGCTTCGGAATCTGCAGCACTGCAATTCCTGGCTCCGTACTCCGGTTGCACCATGGGTGAATTCTTCCGCGACCGCGGTGAAGACGCGCTGATCGTTTATGACGATCTGTCCAAGCAAGCAGTGGCTTACCGCCAGATTTCCCTGCTGCTGCGCCGTCCACCAGGCCGTGAAGCTTACCCAGGCGACGTGTTCTATCTCCACTCCCGTCTGCTGGAGCGCGCATCCCGCGTTTCGGAAGAGTACGTAGAGAAGTTCACCAACGGCGCAGTGACCGGCAAAACCGGTTCCCTGACCGCACTGCCGATCATCGAAACCCAGGCTGGCGACGTTTCCGCGTTCGTTCCGACCAACGTGATTTCCATCACCGACGGTCAGATCTTCCTGGAATCGGCCATGTTCAACTCGGGCATCCGCCCTGCAGTGAACGCCGGTGTTTCGGTATCCCGTGTGGGTGGTGCCGCTCAGACCAAGATCATCAAGAAGCTGTCCGGTGGTATCCGTACCGCTCTGGCTCAGTACCGTGAACTGGCGGCATTCGCCCAGTTCGCTTCTGACCTGGACGAAGCGACCCGCAAGCAACTTGAGCATGGTCAGCGCGTTACCGAGCTGATGAAGCAGAAGCAATACGCACCGATGTCGATCGCTGACATGGCGCTGTCGCTGTATGCCGCTGAGCGTGGGTTCCTGACTGACATTGAAATCGCCAAGATCGGCAGCTTCGAACAAGCGCTGATTGCTTTCTTCAACCGCGATCACGCCGACTTGATGGCGAAGATCAACGTTAAAGGTGACTTCAATGACGAAATCGACGCTGGCCTGAAGGCTGGTATCGAGAAGTTCAAGGCCACCCAAACCTGGTAAGCCGCAGCGGGAGCCGCAAGGCTCCCGCTTGCTAACCTGATAGGTGTTACATGGCAGGCGCAAAAGAGATTCGCAGTAAGATTGCGAGCATCAAAAGCACGCAAAAAATTACCAGCGCCATGGAAAAAGTGGCGGTCAGCAAAATGCGCAAGGCACAAATGCGCATGGCTGCTAGCCGTCCTTATGCGGAGCGTATCCGCCAGGTAATTGGGCATCTGGCCAACGCCAACCCGGAATACCGCCACCCGTTCATGATCGATCGCGAAGTAAAGCGCGTCGGTTATGTCGTCGTGAGCAGTGACCGTGGTCTGTGCGGCGGCTTGAACACCAACCTGTTCAAGGCCCTGGTCAAGGACATGGCGGTAAACCGCGAAAACGGCGTCGAGATCGATCTGTGTGTCGTTGGTAGCAAGGGTGCGGCCTTTTTCCGCAACTTCGGCGGTAACGTCGTTGCAGCTATCAGCCACCTGGGTGAAGAGCCGTCGATCAATGATCTGATCGGCAGCGTCAAGGTGATGCTGGATGCCTACCTGGACGGCCGTATTGACCGCCTGTCCGTGGTATCCAACAAGTTCATCAACACCATGACGCAACAGCCTACCGTGGAGCAGTTGATTCCACTGGTGGCGACCCCGGATCAGGAACTCAAGCACCACTGGGACTACCTCTACGAACCAGACGCCAAAGAGCTGCTTGACGGCTTGATGGTGCGTTACGTGGAGTCGCAGGTGTACCAGGCGGTGGTCGAGAACAACGCGGCTGAACAGGCTGCGCGGATGATCGCGATGAAGAACGCTACCGACAACGCCGGTGATTTGATCAGCGATTTGCAGCTGATCTACAACAAGGCGCGTCAGGCTGCGATCACCCAAGAGATCTCGGAAATCGTCGGCGGCGCTGCCGCGGTTTAACGGTTCAAATATTCAGAGGATCCAGCTATGAGTAGCGGACGTATCGTTCAAATCATCGGCGCCGTTATCGACGTGGAATTTCCACGCGACAGCGTACCGAGCATCTACGACGCCTTGAAGGTTCAAGGCGCCGAAACCACTCTGGAAGTTCAGCAGCAGCTGGGCGACGGCGTGGTTCGTACCATTGCGATGGGCTCCACCGAAGGCTTGAAGCGCGGTCTGGACGTCAACAACACTGGCGCAGCCATCTCCGTACCGGTCGGTAAAGCGACTCTGGGCCGGATCATGGACGTACTGGGCAACCCGATCGACGAAGCTGGCCCGATCGGCGAAGAAGAGCGCTGGGGTATCCACCGCGCCGCTCCTTCCTTCGCTGAACAGGCCGGTGGCAACGAGCTGCTGGAAACAGGCATCAAGGTTATCGACCTGGTTTGCCCGTTCGCCAAGGGCGGTAAAGTCGGTCTGTTCGGTGGTGCCGGTGTAGGCAAGACCGTAAACATGATGGAACTGATCCGTAACATCGCCATCGAGCACAGCGGTTATTCCGTGTTCGCCGGTGTGGGTGAGCGTACTCGTGAGGGTAACGACTTCTACCACGAGATGAAGGACTCCAACGTTCTCGACAAGGTAGCCCTGGTCTACGGTCAGATGAACGAGCCACCGGGAAACCGTCTGCGCGTAGCGCTGACCGGTCTGACCATGGCCGAGAAGTTCCGTGACGAAGGTAACGACGTTCTGTTGTTCGTCGACAACATCTATCGTTACACCCTGGCCGGTACCGAAGTATCCGCACTGCTGGGCCGTATGCCTTCGGCAGTAGGTTACCAGCCGACCCTGGCAGAAGAGATGGGCGTGCTGCAAGAGCGCATCACTTCGACCAAGCAAGGTTCGATTACTTCGATCCAGGCCGTATACGTACCAGCGGACGACTTGACTGACCCGTCGCCAGCGACCACGTTTGCTCACCTGGACGCCACCGTCGTTCTGTCCCGTGACATCGCTTCCCTGGGTATCTACCCGGCGGTAGACCCACTGGACTCGACTTCGCGTCAGCTGGACCCGAACGTGATCGGCAACGATCACTACGAGACAGCTCGTGGTGTTCAGTACGTGCTGCAGCGTTACAAAGAGCTGAAGGACATCATCGCGATCCTGGGTATGGACGAGCTGTCGGAAGCCGACAAGCAGTTGGTAAACCGTGCTCGTAAGATCCAGCGCTTCTTGTCGCAGCCGTTCTTCGTGGCTGAAGTCTTCACCGGTGCTTCGGGTAAATACGTTTCCCTGAAAGACACCATTGCTGGCTTCAAAGGCATCCTCAACGGTGACTACGACCACCTGCCAGAACAAGCGTTCTACATGGTCGGCGGCATCGAAGAAGCGATCGAGAAAGCCAAGAAACTGTAATCCAGGCGCCCGGCAACGGGCGCTAATTTAGGTTGAGGCAATCAGATGGCTATGACAGTCCATTGCGACATCGTCAGCGCGGAAGGAGAAATCTTTTCCGGCCTGGTCGAGATGGTGATTGCGCACGGTGCTCTGGGTGATCTTGGTATCGCTCTGGGCCACGCGCCGCTGATCACTAATCTGAAGCCAGGTCCGATCCGCCTGATCAAGCAAGGCGGGGAAGCCGAGGTGTTCTACATCTCCGGTGGTTTCCTCGAGGTTCAGCCGAACATGGTCAAGGTGCTTGCCGATACCGTGCAACGTGCCGCCGACCTGGATGAAGCTCAGGCTCAAGCAGCTCTCAAGGCTGCCGAAGCTGCTCTGCATGAGAAGAGCGCAGATTTCGACTACGGAGCTGCATCCGCACGTCTGGCCGAGGCTGCAGCTCAGCTGCGCACCGTCCAGCAGATCCGCAAGAAGTTTGGCGGTTAATCCGTCAGCCACTTGTTGTGCGATTGATAAAAAAGGGTAGCCTCGGCTACCCTTTTTTCTTTTCAGAATTCCCGAAACCCCGGTCGCAGTTGCTGACCACCCAGGATTGGTAGCCAGTCATGTCTCTTGAAATCGTTATCCTCGCGGCCGGTCAAGGCACCCGCATGCGTTCCGCGCTGCCAAAAGTGCTGCACCCGATTGCCGGCGACTCCATGCTCGGTCATGTTATCCACAGCGCCCGTCAACTTGATCCACAGCGCATCCATGTCGTCATCGGCCATGGTGCGGATGTAGTACGCGAACGTCTGGCCGCAGACGACCTGAACTTCGTGTTGCAGGACAAGCAGCTGGGCACCGGCCACGCCACGGCCCAGGCTGTTCCGTTCATTACGGCCGATACCGTACTGATTCTCTACGGTGACGTGCCGTTGATCGAGGTCGAGACCTTGCAGCGTCTGCTCAAGCACGTTGTACCGGGGCAAATGGGTCTGCTCACCGTCGAACTGGACGACCCCACCGGTTATGGCCGCATCGTGCGCGACGCCGACGGCAAGGTGGCCGCCATCGTTGAGCACAAAGACGCCAGCGAAGCACAATGGGCGATCACCGAAGGCAATACCGGCATCCTGGCTGTGCCGGCCAACCGCCTGGCGGACTGGATGAGTCGCCTGTCGAACAACAACGCGCAGGGCGAGTATTACTTGACCGACGTGATCGAGATGGCAGTCAACGACGGCCTGACTGTCGCCACCGAACAACCGCACGACCCGATGGAAGTGCAGGGCGCCAACGATCGCAAACAGCTCTCCGAGCTGGAGCGTCATTATCAGTTGCGCGCCGGTCGTCGCCTGATGGCTCAGGGTGTCACTCTTCGCGATCCGGCCCGGTTTGATGTACGTGGCGAAGTGACCGTCGGTCGCGACGTGCTGATCGATATCAACGTGATTCTCGAAGGCAAGGTCGTCATTGAGGACGACGTGGTCATCGGCCCGAACTGCGTGATCAAGGACAGCACCCTGCGCAAAGGCGTGGTGATCAAGGCCAGCAGTCATATTGAAGGCGCAGTGTTGGGTGAAGGCAGCGATGCCGGCCCGTTTGCCCGTCTGCGTCCGGGCACTGTGCTTGAGGCCCGCGCCCATGTGGGTAACTTCGTCGAACTGAAAAATGCCCGCTTGGGCGAGGGCGCCAAGGCCGGACACCTGACATACCTTGGTGACGCCGAGATCGGTGCGCGCACCAATATCGGCGCCGGCACCATCACCTGCAACTACGATGGCGCCAACAAGTGGAAAACCGTGTTGGGCGAAGATGTGTTCATCGGCTCCAACAACTCGCTGGTCGCACCTGTGGATATCTCCGCCGGCGCAACCACTGCGGCCGGTTCGACCATTACCCAGAATGTGGATAACGCGCAGTTGGCGGTTGGTCGGGCACGGCAGAAGAACATCGATGGCTGGAAGCGGCCTGAGAAGATCAAGAAGAGCTGAGTTATCCACAATGCTCGATGTATGAAAAAGACCGCCGCCGGCGGTCTTTTTTATTGGGCACGTCTTGACGATTTGCAGCTGATAGGTTTTGATTGCTTCCGTTATCTTTCGAATTGAAACTTAGTAGCCCATGTCGAAACGCAATACACCTCAGCGTCGTCACAACATTCTGGCTTTGCTTAATGAGCAGGGCGAAGTGAGTGTGGACGAACTGGCCAAGCGCTTCGAAACTTCGGAAGTTACGATTCGCAAGGATCTCGCTGCTCTGGAAAGTCACGGTCTGTTGCTGCGCCGTTACGGGGGAGCGATCACCATGCCTCAAGAGTTGGTGGCAGACGTCAGTCAGAACGTTTCCAAATACAAACAGGCGATTGCCCGCGCCGCGGTTACACGCATCCGCGAGCACGCCCGCATCATCATCGACAGCGGCAGCACCACCGCCGCCATGATTCCCGAGCTTGGCCAGCAGCCAGGCCTGGTGGTGATGACCAATTCCCTGCACGTGGCCAACGCCCTGAGCGAGCTCGAACACGAGCCGGTACTGCTGATGACCGGCGGTACGTGGGATCCCCACTCGGAATCCTTTCAGGGCCAGGTCGCCGAGCAGGTACTACGCTCTTACGACTTCGATCAGTTGTTTATTGGTGCCGATGGCATCGACCTGGTGCGCGGCACCACCACTTTCAATGAGCTGCTCGGCCTGAGCCGGGTGATGGCGGAAGTGGCGCGGGAAGTGATCGTGATGGTCGAGGCCGACAAGATCGGCCGCAAGATTCCCAACCTGGAGCTGCCATGGAGCAGCGTCCATACCCTAATTACCGATGATCGCCTGCCCCTTGAGGCACGCGCTCAGATTCAGGCTCGCGGTATCAACTTGATTTGCGCGACTGTCAGTCAGGAGAAATAAGCATGTGTGGAATTGTCGGCGCGGTAGCTGAACGTAACATCACCGCCATTCTGGTCGAAGGCCTCAAGCGCCTCGAATACCGGGGTTATGACAGCGCCGGTGTGGCGGTGTACACCAATGACGGCACTCTGGAACGCACCCGTCGTGTGGGCAAGGTCAGCGAACTCGACGCGGCGCTCGCCGAACATCCGCTGGTAGGCCGTCTCGGCATTGCCCACACCCGTTGGGCCACTCACGGTGCGCCGAGCGAGCGCAATGCCCACCCGCATTTCTCCGGTGACGTTGCCGTCGTGCACAACGGCATCATCGAAAACCATGAGGCGCTACGTGAACAACTCAAGGCGCTGGGCTACGTGTTCACCTCGGACACCGACACCGAAGTCATCGCCCACCTGCTGACTGAAAAGCTCAAAAATCTGCCGGACCTGACCGACGCCCTGAAGGCCGCGGTCAAGGAACTGCATGGCGCCTACGGTCTGGCGGTTATCCACGCACAGCAGCCGGATCGACTGGTCGCAGCCCGCAGCGGCAGCCCGCTGGTGATCGGTCTGGGCCTGGGCGAGAACTTCCTCGCTTCCGACCAACTGGCCCTGCGTCAGGTCACCGACCGTTTCATGTACCTGGAAGAGGGCGATATCGCCGAAATCCAGCGTGACAAGGTGCAGATCTGGGACGTGAGCGGCAAAGCCGTCGAGCGCCAGACCGTCCAGTACACCGATGGCGCCGAAGCCGCCGACAAAGGCGAGTTCCGTCACTACATGCTCAAGGAAATCCACGAGCAGCCATCCGTGGTGCAGCGCACCCTGGAAGGTCGATTGAGTTCGGATCAGGTGCTGGTGCAGGCGTTTGGCCCGCAAGCGGCCGAACTGTTCGCCAAAGTGCGCAACGTGCAGATCGTGGCGTGCGGCACCAGCTACCACGCCGGCATGGTTGCCCGTTACTGGCTCGAAGAGCTGGCCGGCATTCCATGCCAGGTCGAAGTCGCCAGCGAGTTCCGCTACCGCAAGGTAGTGGTGCAGCCGGACACCCTGTTCGTCACCATTTCCCAGTCCGGCGAAACCGCCGACACCCTGGCTGCGCTGCGCAACGCCAAGGAACTGGGCTTCCTCGGTAGCCTGGCGATCTGCAACGTTGGGATCAGTTCGCTGGTGCGCGAATCCGACCTGACTCTGCTGACCCAGGCCGGTCGCGAAATCGGCGTGGCTTCGACCAAAGCTTTCACTACGCAACTGGTCGGTCTGCTGTTGCTGACCCTGTCTTTGGGTCAGGTGCGCGGTACTTTGGGCAAAGGCGTTGAAGCCACGCTGGTCGAAGAGCTGCGTCGTCTGCCAACCCGTCTGGGCGAAGCGCTGGCCATGGACAGCACGGTGGAAAAAATCGCAGAGCTGTTTGCCGAGAAAAACCACACCCTGTTCCTGGGCCGTGGCGCGCAATTCCCGGTGGCGATGGAAGGGGCCTTGAAGCTCAAGGAAATCTCGTACATCCACGCCGAAGCCTATCCGGCTGGCGAACTGAAACACGGCCCGCTGGCGCTTGTGGATAACGACATGCCGGTGGTCACCGTCGCACCGAACAACGAACTGCTGGAGAAGCTCAAGTCCAACCTGCAGGAAGTCCGCGCCCGCGGCGGCGAACTGATCGTGTTCGCTGACGAGAAAGCCGGGATGACCACCGGCGAAGGCACCCACGTGGTGCAGATGCCGCACATCCACGACATCCTGTCGCCGATCCTCTACACCATTCCGCTGCAATTGCTGTCGTACTACGTTGCTGTGCTCAAGGGCACGGACGTGGATCAGCCGCGCAACCTGGCGAAGTCGGTGACGGTGGAATAAGTTATCCACAGTTGAATCACCCCCATAAAATCGCAGCTTCGGCTGCGATTTTTTTATCCGGATCGAGGGCACCATGGATCGCTTCCAGGAAATGCAAGTCTTCGCCATCGTTGCCCAGGAGCAGGGCTTCTCCGCTGCCGCGCGGCGCCTGGGTTTGTCGGCAGCCAGCGTGACCCGGGCAGTGGCGGGGCTGGAGCAGCGAATTGGTACGCAGTTGTTGATCCGTACCACCCGCAGCGTGCATTTGAGCGAAGCGGGTCTGCGTTATCTGGAAGACTGTCGGAGAATTCTCGCCGAGGTGCAGGAAGCGGAGGATTCCGCTGCCGGCAGTCATACCCAGCCCCGTGGGCAGTTGACGGTGACGGCGCCAGTTTTATTCGGAGAACAGTTCGTCACGCCGGTAATGGCGCGTTATCTGACGCAATACCCGGACGTTTCCATCAATGCCCTGTTGCTCGACCGGGTGGTGAACATGGTCGAGGAGGGCGTCGACGTCGCGGTGCGCATCGGCGAGTTGCCGGACAGCAATCAGCATGCGATCCGGGTCGGTGAGGTGCGGCGGGTGATTTGTGGTTCGCCGGAATACTTTGCGGTCCATGGCCGGCCGACCCATCCGCAGGCCTTGGCCGGGGCGCCGGTGGTGGCGACGTCGGCCATCGGCCAGCAGCGCAGTTGGCCATTCATGGAAAACGGTGAGCTCATTGGCGTAAAACCGGAGCCGCGTCTGGTGGTTACCGCCAATCAAGCTGCGATCACAGCGGCGTCGTTGGGTCTGGGGTTGACCCGGGTGCTGTCTTATCAGGTGGCCGGCAAGGTGGCTTCCGGCGAACTGGAAATCGTCCTCGCCGAGTTTGAACTGCCTGCTCTGCCGATCCATGTGGTGTATCAGGGCGGGCGCAAGGCGCCGGCGCGGATACGCAGTTTTGTCGACTTCATCGTGCAGGCGCTGCGCGAGCATCCGGCGCTGAAAAACGCTGCGTTATTTCATCCAGAGAAATAATGGATTGCATTTGCTGGTGATTCTGTTGTTTTCGCGATCAGGGGAAGATGGCTCCTACGGCCACCGTCCATCCTGAACGGCGCCATCATCCAGCGGAGTCGACCATGCAAGCGATCAAACTCTACAACTTCCCGCGTTCCGGCCACGCCCATCGCGTCGAGCTGATGTTGTCACTGTTGCAACTGCCGACCGAGCTGATCTTCGTCGATCTGGCCAAGGGCGAACATAAACAGGCGGCATATCTGGCCATCAATAGCTTCGGCCAGGTTCCGGCCATTGATGACAATGGTGTGGTGCTCGCGGACTCCAACGCGATTCTTGTCTACCTGGCACAGAAATACGGCAATGGCCGCTGGCTGCCAAGTGATCCGGTCGGCGCCGCGCACGTGCAGCGCTGGTTGTCGGCCGCCGCCGGGCCGATTGCTTTCGGGCCCGCTGCCGCACGCTTGATCACGGTGTTCGGGGCGAAGTTCAACGCCGAGGAGGTCATCACCCGTGCGCACAATTTTCTCAAGGTGATGGATGCGGAACTGGGCAAAACCCCTTACCTGACCGGCACTGAGCCGACCATTGCCGATGTCTCGGCCTACAGCTACATCGCCCACGCGCCGGAAGGCAATGTATCGCTGGACGACTACGCTAACGTTCGCGCCTGGCTCTCGCGTATCGAAGCGCTGCCCGGTTTTGTCGGCATGCCGCGCACCGTTGCCGGCTTGCAAACCACCGTCTGACATTCAATCTGTGCCGACGGCGCAGGGGAGAGACCGTGATGGAACGTTCACCGTGGCACGCTGGCGAGCAACAGTTGCAGGCCCATGTCGGCGTTGCCGAGCGCATGGAGGAATTCGGTCGTAAGGTGATTCGCACCTGGATGCCGGATCAACACCGCCAGTTCTATCAGCAATTGCCCTTCATGCTGTACGGCGCGGTGGATGCCGAAGGTCGCCCCTGGGCCAGTGTGCTGGAGGGCGAGCCGGGCTTTGCTCACTCTCCCGAGCCGACGCAACTGCAGTTCGCAAGTCTGCCGGCTGCTGATGATCCTGCACAGTTAAAGGCTGGCGCAGCGATCGGTCTGCTTGGGATCGAACTGCACACCCGCCGGCGCAATCGGCTAAATGGCCACATCGATAATTTCGATGCGAACGGCTTCGGGCTGACGGTCGATCAGTCGTTCGGCAACTGCCCGCAGTACATTCAATTGCGACAGTTTCAGCGAGTGCCGCTGACGGATCCGCAGACCCGCAAAGCCGAACACCGTGACAGCCTTGATGACGCCGCCATTGCACTGATTGAAAGTGCCGACACCTTCTTCGTCGCCAGTTATGTCGATGTCGACGGTGAGCGTTCGGTGGATGTTTCCCACCGCGGCGGTCAGCCCGGTTTTGTGCGGATCGAGGGTAATCGCCTGACGATCCCTGATTTTGCCGGCAACCTGCACTTCAATACGTTGGGCAACCTGCTCCTCAATCCCTTGGCCGGCTTGCTGTTCATCGACTTTTCCACAGGCGATGTGTTGCAGCTCAGCGGTCGCACCGAGATCATTCTCGAGGCGCCGCAGATCGAGGCCTTCCAGGGCGCCGAACGGTTGTGGACTTTCGAGGTGGAAAAACTGGTTCGGCGTCCGGCAGCGCTGGCTCTTCGCTGGCGCTTCGACGGCATGTCACCCACCAGCCTGCTGACCGGCAACTGGGCCCAGGCCGATGCACGATTGCAGGCCAAGGCATTGGGGGACAGCTGGCGGCCATTGCGCGTGGCAAAAGTCGAAATGGAAAGCCGTCACATCCGCTCGATCTATCTGGAGCCGGACGATGGCGCAGGACTGCCGGTGTTTCTCGCCGGGCAGCATCTGCCGCTTCGGTTCAACCTCGACGGTGAGGTGCACATCCGTACTTACAGCCTGTCGGGCGCGCCGTCGGATGATTTCTTCCGGATCAGCGTGAAACGCGAAGGGCGGGTATCGACCCACCTTCACGAAAAGATTCGCGTCGGCGACGTGCTGGAGGCGCGATTGCCCCAGGGGCATTTCACTGTAGCGGCGCTGGAACGTCGTCCATTGGTGCTGCTGGCTGCGGGCGTCGGCATCACGCCGTTGCTGTCGATGCTGCGTGAGGTGGTGTATCAGGGCCTGCGGACGCGGCGGATTCGTCCGACCCTGTTTGTTCAAAGCTCCCGCAGCCTCGCCGACCAGCCGTTCCGCGCAGAGGTGGATCGGTTGCTGGAGGACGCCGGTGATGCCGTGAAAGTGTTGCGAGTGCTAAGTCAGCCGGAAGACGATCTGGTCGAAGGAAAAGACTTCGACCTGCGTGGCCGTATCGATGGCGATCTGTTGCGCAATCTGCTGACCGACGAGGACTTCGATCAGGTCGACTTCGTGCTCTGCGGTCCCGGCGGTTTTACCCAGGGTATCTATGACACTCTGCGTGAACTGGATGTGCGGGACGGGCAGATCCATGCCGAAACCTTCGGCCCTTCGACCCTCAAGCGCCAACCCGATCCGGATGCGATCGTGATCGAGCAATTGCCCGCCGCGACCACATCGGTACCGGTGCTGTTCGAGCGTTCGGCCAAGGAAGCACGTTGGCAGCCCGACGGCGGCAGTTTGCTGGAGCTGGCGGAAAGCCGTGGATTGCGTCCGGAGTTCAGTTGCCGCGGTGGTTCGTGCGGCACCTGCAAGACCCGGCTGATCAGCGGCGCGGTGAATTATCCACAGCCTCCGGCTGAAGTGCCGGAGGAGGGGCAGGTGCTGATTTGCTGCGCGGTGCCGGCGCAGAGTGCCCAGCCGCTGGTGCTGGATCTGTAAGGGATCAGGCGTAGGACAACGCCTTTTCCTCCAGCAGCTCCTGATACAACTCGGTCCACTTGCGGCCCATTTCGTCGGCTGTGAATAACTGCCGATAGCGGGCCTCTGCCTTGAGGCCCATTTCGGCGGCGCGGGCCGGGTTTTCCCACAGGGTGCGCATCGCTTCGCGAAACGCCTGTGGATGACTCGGTGGCACCACCAGCCCGGTTTCGTTGTGGATATTGATGTAGCTGGTGCCGGTGCCGATCTCGCTGGAAATCATCGGTTTGCCGTACATCGCGCCTTCGAGCAGAGAAATGCCGAACGCTTCCGAGCGCAGGTGCGACGGGAAGACAATGGCATAGCTCAGTTGCAGCAGGGCGACCTTGTCTTCATCGCTCAGACGGCCGAGGAAATGAATGTTTTTCAGGCCAAGCGCGGCGGCCTGGGCGTGCAGCTCCTGCTCCAGCGGGCCCGCGCCGACGATCACCACCGGGTAGTCAACGTCCTTCAAGGCATCAAGCAGGATGTGCAGGCCTTTGTAATAGCGCATCACCCCGACAAACAGGAAAAACTTATCCCCAAGCTGCTGGCGCCAGCGGTTCATGCGCTCGACATCGGCCTGTGGATAACCTGCCTTGTTCAAGCCATAAGGGATGACGCGGGTCTTGTCCTGGAATTGCTGCAACACATCGCTGGTGTGCAGATAGTTAGGCGAGGCCGCGACAATCCGGTCGGCGCTGGCGAGGAAGCGGTTCATCAGCGGGCGATAGAGCTTTAGCAGGTGCTTCTGGCGAATGATGTCCGAGTGGTACGTCACCACCGTCGGTTTGTTCACGCCGCTGGCGAAGTGCACCAGATCCATGAACGGCCACGGGAAGTGGTAGTTGATCACGTCGGCTTCGGCGGCCAGTTCGCGAAACTGCTTGAACACGCTCCAGGAAAAACCGGTGGAGGCGAACTGGATATCCAGTTTTGCCCGATGCACTTCGTGCTGGCCGAGACGCACCACAGCAGGCTCTGGATTGGCGCTAAGGGTCAGCACCTGGCCGTCGATGCCGTGTTGGGCGCCGCTCTCGCAGAGTTGAAAGATCACTTGTTCGATACCGCCGACCGAGTCAGGCAGGTACGTCTTGAAAAAATGCAGAACCCGCATTCAACCTCCCATGGCCTGGAGGTAGGCGCCGGCCGTGGCCTGCGCGCAACGCTTCCAGGAAAAAAGCCGTGCCTGCTGCAATCCGGCTTTCCGGCATGCCTGCCAGTGCGCTTGATCTTCGATCAGTCGGCTCATCGCATCACGCAAGCCGTCTGCATCGTCAGCTTCAATATAGTTGCCGGCGTCTCCCGCCACTTCCGGCATGGCCGAGGAGTGGGTGAGCACCACCGGCGTGCCGCTGGCCATCGCTTCCAGCACCGGCAGGCCGAAACCTTCATACAGCGACGGAAAAATCAGCGCCCGGGCGCCGGACAGCAATTGCGCGACTTGCTCATCGGGCAAGTAGCCGAGCAGGCACACGTGCCCGCAAGCCAGCGCCTGCTGCAATTCATCACTGAACTGGTCGCGCTGCCAGCCGGCCATGCCGACGATCAACAGCGGAAAACGCTGGCGTACCAGATCCGGCAACAGCGCGTGGGCGCGCAGAGCCAGGTTCAGGTTCTTGCGTGGCTCCAGAGTGCCGACGCAGAGGAAATACTCCCGGAACTCGACCGCATGGGCCTTGAGCACCGTGTCGATGCCTTCCGGCTCGCGCGGATGGAAACGCTCGGCAACACCCAGCGGCGCGACCACGAAACGCTCGGCAGGCAGTCCGAAATATTCCCGTGCCTCGTCAGCGATGGCTTGCGAGTCTGTCAGGATGATCCGTGCCCGGCGTACGCCGTCGGCGAGTCGTCGCTCGATTTCCCGCAGCCGTGCCGGCGGCTGGGTCTCGGGGAAATGCAGGTGCGTCAGATCGTGCAGGGTGATCACGGTCGGGCCATCGAAGGCCAGCGGCCACAGGCTCGGTTCGTGATACAGATCGACCGGGTGCGCCGGGCCCTGATCGAAGCGTTTCTGCTCCAGCCAGCGGCGGGCCTGATAGGCGCCGGGGATCTGCCGCAGCAATGGCGTCAGACGCGAATAACCGGGCATCGCTGCTTCCGGCAGCTGCGAACTCCAGCCCCAGCCATGGAAGAGCGCCACGTCGATATCGGTGTCCGCGTGCAAGGCATTTACCAGCTCGGCGACGTAATGGCCGATGCCGGTGCGCGGTGCCTGGAGAATCCGGGCGTTAAGGGCTATGCGCATGTTGCCTCGCTGGCACCTGAGGCGCCTCCAGCACATGGCGTGCGGTACGCTCGGCCAGTTGCGCGCTGGCTTCGCGCCAACCGTTCCACTGCCAGTCGCTGACATCGCGGGCGGCGGGGAATCGACCGCTGCGTTCAAAGGACTGCACCAGATCGGCGAGGCTTTGCGGGGCCTGCAGATCGAAATAGGCCATGAACTCACCGCCGATCTCGCGAAACACCGGGATGTCGCTGCCCATCGCCGGCAGCCCGCGCTGCATGGCTTCCACCAGCGGCAGGCCGAATCCTTCGACGAACGACGGAAACACCAGCGCGCTGGCATGGGCGTAGGCGTGTTCGAGGCTGGTGTCGCTCAGGTCGTTGAACATGAACAGGCGCCGGTTCAGTTCGGGATGATGGCGGATCCGGGCGAGCAGCGTGTCGCACTTCCAGCCAATGCGTCCGGCGATGCACAACCGGGCTTTCGAGCCGTCCGCCCAGGCATGATCAAAGGCATCCAGCAGATAGTCATGGTTCTTGCGCGGCTCGATGGTGCTGACCATCAGGAACACTGGCTCCGGCGTTGCGAACAGCCGTTCCAGACGCGGTTCGACGGCAACTTCAACGCTCTGCAGATCCAGCTCGGAACCGAGGTGAAAATAGTCGAACCAGCGTTTGCCGGTCTGTTCCGATCCGAGGCGACGTTGCAGTTCTGCACGCACTTGATCGCGCACGGTGGTGGAAATCGCCATGAAACCGTCGGCGTTGTGGGCGATCCAGTCGAACCACTCGCTGTACACCTCGACCAGCCGCGTGTCGTAAAACTGCGGGTGGGACAGGGGAATCAGGTCGTAGATCACCGCGACGATGCCCAGACCTTCATGTTTGAGGCGTTCGGCGTGCAGAAAAAAGTCCGAATGCCAGGACGAGTCCAGCAACACCAGATGATCGCCGGGCTGGTGTTGCAGCGGCTCACTGCGTCGATCCAGTTGATAGCGATTGATCTGCTCGACCAACCGCAGTGGTATCCCGAATACACCGAACGACGTGAGGCGATAGCCGACGTACAACAAACGTCGTGTCAGCTTTGTTCGGCAGCGTGTGTCCAGCCGCTGATGCACTTGCCAGAAGCGGTGGGCAAGCCGTTCCAGGCGTTCGCCAAGCGTGGCGATGGTATTGAACAGCGGTGAGTCCAGCGGCGCCAGACGCGTCACACGGTAGAGCCTGCCCTTGAGCAGGATCACCGGCACGCATTCGACCCCTTCGGCGCTCGGCGGCAGCTGTTTGATGACGTTGCGCACCACCCGCTGAATCCCCGAATTGACCTTCGGGTGTTTGAACACGTGGGTGCATTCGACCAGCAGCCGGGTCATGGCGCGCGCTCAGTCAGCGCAGCGGCGGTATGGCGGGTTATCGAGGCCTTGGCGTCGAGCCACGAGCAGCCGACAAAATTTTCCTGCCGGCCGTTGATCACATGAAACACCAGGCCATAGTCGCGCCACTCGAAGTTCCGATCCATATGAGAGTCCAGTCGCGACAGGCTCAGCGATACCGAGTAATTGCCCTTGCCCAGACCCATCACGAAGGCAAAGCGATAGGTGAAACGTTCTCCGGCGTGCAGATCCGTCAGGGCCTTGTCGAGGCGATGGGTATTGATGCCATACATCATCTGGCCCAGGCGGTCCTTGATGAGAAAGCCGAGCACCATTCGTTCGATGTCGCTGCGCACCTCGACCTGTACTTCCAGCACTACCGGCTGACCGACCTCCGCTGCTTCGATGGAGCGCTCCTGTTCATCCAGCAGGCGCACCCCGAGGATGACGGCTTCTCCTGTGCCCGACACGGTCCGTACTTCGCCGCCGGCGAGCATTTCCTGACGCACGATCTGGCCTTCGCGTTCGGCCATCAGGGCGTTGTAGTAATCGAGCACCACTTCCGGCTTGTCGTACATGGCCATGTGGCCGTCCTTGAGCAGGATCGCCGAGTCGCAGATCGACTGGATCGCCGAGCGGTCGTGGGACACGATCAGCAATGTCGTGCCCGCCTTGCGGAAGCTGCGGATGCGATCGAAGCTCTTGTGCTGAAAGTAGGCGTCACCCACCGACAGTGCTTCGTCGACGATCAGGATGTCCGGTCGCCGTGCGGTGGCGACGCTGAAGGCCAGGCGCATCTGCATGCCGCTGGAGTAGGTGCGGACCGGATGGTCGATGGCCTCGCCGATTTCGGCGAAATGTTCGATCTCGGGCATCATCGCTTCGATTTCGTCGACCTGCAGACCCAGCAGTTGCCCGGCCATGATTGCGTTCTGGCGGCCGGTAAAGTCCGGGTGAAAGCCCATGCCCAATTCCAGCAATGCGGCGACGCGACCTTCAATTTCAATCTTGCCGCACGTGGGTTGAGTGGTGCCGGTGATCATCTTCAGCAAGGTGCTTTTACCCGCACCGTTGGCGCCGACGATGCCCACCGCCTCGCCGGAAGCGATTTCGAAAGCGACATCCTGCAGCACCCAATGCTGGTGGTGGCGCAGGGGCGAAAACGGGATCAGCCATTCCGCCAGGCGACTCCAGCGATTGGGATACTGCTTATAGGCCTTGCCCAGGCCGGTGACGCGAATATGTCCCATCAGAGTTCATCCACCATTTCACCGACACGCCTGCGAAACAGCCGCAGGCCGATCAGGCACATCACCAGCGCGGTGATGAACACCGGCAGCAGCGAACTCCAGACGGGCCACTGCCCATACAGGAACAGGTTCTGATAGCTGCCGATCAGGTTGGTCAACGGGTTGAGTTGCAGCAGCCGCTGAACCCACTCCGGCAGGATGCTCATCGGGTACACGATCGGCGTCAGCCAGAACCAGAACTGCAGGCAGATGGCGAAGAGCTGACCGACATCGCGAAAGAACACATTCAATACGCCGAGGATCATGCCCAGCCCGGCGCAGAACATCATTTGCAGCGCGATCAGGGGGATCAGCGCCAGCAGCGCCATGCCCGGCCAGCGCCCGGTGATCAGCAGAAAGCCGAGGAACAGGCCGATGATGATGGCGAAGTTGATTGCCGCGTTGCAGAGCACAATCACCGGCAGGCAGATTCTGGGGAAGCTGATTTTCTTCAGCAGGTTGGCGTTGTCCAGAAACATGGTCTGGCTGCGCAGGGTGATTTCAGAGAACAGCCCCCAGGCCAGCAGACCGGCGCAGAGGTAGACGCTGTAGGCCATGCTGTCATCCACGCCCGGCAGGCGTGCGCGCATGATGTGGGAAAAGATCACGGTGTAGACGATGATCATCGACAGCGGGTTGAACACGGGCCACAAGGCACCGAGCAGTGAATTGCGATAGCGCGATTGAAACTCTCGCTGCACGCTGCCGAGAATGAAGCCTCGATAGTCATGCAGCGAGCGATACAGGGAAAGCAGCATTTAAACCGTCCTGCCGTACTGGTCTTCGAAGCGGACGATGTCGTCCTCTCCCAGGTATTCGCCACTTTGCACTTCGATGATCACCAGGTCGATCACGCCGGGGTTCTCCAGACGGTGCTTGTGACCGGCGGCGATGAACGTCGATTCGTTCTTCGCCACCAGGGTCGTGCCGCTGCCGTTGTTGGTGACCTTGGCCATGCCTTCGACCACCACCCAGTGTTCGTTGCGGTGATGGTGCATCTGCAACGACAGCTTGCCGCCGGGTTTGACCACGATGCGCTTGATCTTGAAGCGCGGGCCTTCCTCGAGCACGGTGTAGGTGCCCCACGGACGGCTGACCGTACGATGCAGGCGATAGGCTTCGTGGGATTTGTCCTTGAGCTGCTTGGCCACGCGCCGCACATCCTGAGCACGGTCGGCGTGGGCCACCAGCACGGCGTCGGCGGTGTCGATGATGATCAGGTCTTCCACACCGACGGCGGCCACCAGCCGGCCTTCGCTTTGAACGAAGTTGTTGCGGCTGTCGATGAAGATCGCCTCGCCGCTCGCACGGTTGTTGTCAGCGTCGGCCGGCACCAGCGCCGCTACGGCACCCCACGAACCGATGTCGCTCCAGTCGAAACCGGCGGGCACCACCACGACCTTTTCCGAGCGCTCCATCAGCGCGTAGTCGATGGAGATGTCGGTGATCTCGGCGAACAGCTGGGGCGACAGTTCCTGTTGCAGGCAGCCGACGGTTTCCACCGGTTCGCTGGCGGCCATGCAGGCGCGGGTCTGTTCCAGCAACTCGGGGGCGTGCAGCGCCAACTCGGCGATCAGGGTCGCGGTGGTGAAACAGAACATCCCCGAGTTCCACAGGAAGTTGCCGCTCTCCAGATAATGGGTCGCGGTTTGCAGGTCGGGCTTTTCCACGAAGCGCTGCACCTTGGCTGCGCCGTTTGCGTCCAGTGGCGCGCCGGTTTCGATGTAGCCGAATCCGGTTTCCGGGGCGGTCGGCACCACACCGAAGGTCACCAGATAACCGTCTTTTGCCAGATTGACTGCATGTTCGACCGCGCTCTTGAGCGCGTCTTCGTTGAAGATCAGATGGTCGGCAGGCATCACCACCATGATCGCTGCATCACCGTGCAGGGCTTGCAGCGACAGCGCTGCCGCCGCGATGGCCGGCGCGGTGTTGCGCCCGGTGGGTTCGAGCAGAAAGTGCCCGCGATGGCGTGAAAGGCGCGCGGCCTGATAGTGATCCTTGCTCTGGAAGTAGTACTCGCGGTTGGTCACCGTGACAATGTCGCCCCAGCCGTCCAGCAGCGCGGCGGCGCGCCGGTAGGTCTTGCCCAGCAGCGACTGGCCGTCGGGCAGGGTCATGAACGGCTTCGGGTGGCCCTCGCGGGACACCGGCCACAAACGGGTGCCGGCACCGCCGGACAGAATCACGGGGATCAGCATGGCCTACTCCTTGGCGACGCGTTTCATGTCTGCATCCATCATCATGCGGATCAGGGTGTCGAGGTCGGTCTTGGGTTTCCAGCCGAGCACGCGCTGGGCCTTGGCCGGGTTGCCGAGCAGCACTTCGACTTCGGCCGGGCGGAAGAACGCCGGGTCGATCTTCACGTAGTCGCGGTAGTTCAGGCCAACGTGATCGAAGGCGATTCGGCACATCTCGCGCACGGTGGTGGTAACGCCGGTGGCGACCACGAAATCGTCGGGCTTGTCCTGTTGCAGCATCAGCCACATGGCCTCGACGTAGTCACCGGCGAAGCCCCAGTCGCGCTTGGCATCGATGTTGCCCAGGGCCAGCTCCTGCTGTTTGCCCTGCTTGATCCGGGCCGCAGCGTCGGTGACCTTGCGGGTGACGAACTCGATACCGCGCAGGGGCGATTCATGGTTGAACAGGATGCCGCTGCTGGCGTGCAGGTTGAAGCTTTCGCGGTAGTTGACGGTGATCCAGTGGCCATAGAGCTTGGCCACGCCGTAAGGGCTGCGCGGATAGAACGGCGTGTTTTCGTCCTGTTGCTCGGCCTGGATCAGGCCAAACATTTCGCTGGTGGACGCCTGATAGAAACGCGTGTGCGGGCTGAACTGACGGATCGCTTCGAGCAAGTGAGTCACGCCCAGGCCGTCGACGATGCCGGTGGTTACCGGTTGGTCCCAGGAGGCGGCAACGAAGCTCTGGGCCGCCAGGTTATACACCTCGTCCGGCGCCGACTTGATCACCGCGCGCTGCACCGAGCAGGCGTCGGCCATGTCGCCGTCCAGGTAAACGATGTCGGCTTCAACGCCCATCTCGCGCAGACGCCAGCGCGAGTCGCTGCTGCGCCGTGCCACGAGGCCGTGAACCTTGTAACCCTTGTCGAGCAACAGTCTGGCCAGATACGCGCCATCCTGGCCGGTGATCCCTGTGATCAATGCACTTTTTGTCATTCTTGTCGTACTCGCGTCTCCCAGTCGGACAGGATCGCCCGCAGGGATTGTTGTGTAGTGATTTGCGGCGTCCATCCTGTGATCCGGGCCAGCCGTCGGTGGCTGCCGCAGACGCGACGCTGATCCGCGCGGCGCATACGTGCCGGATCCTGAACCAGTTGCAGCTTGACCTGGGCCAGGTCGCCCATCTGTTCGATGAGGCTGCGGATGCTTTGCTCATGGCCTGAGCAAATGTTGTACACCTGCCCCGGCGTGCCTTTTTCCAGCAGCGCGAAATAGGCCGAGACCACATCGCCGACGTCGAGGAAATCGCGGGTGACATCAATGTCACCGACTTCCAGTTGCGGCGCCTGCAGGCCTTGCTTGATACGGTTGATCTGCCGCGCGGCGCTGGCGATGACAAAACTGTCTTTCTGCCCGGTGCCGATGTGGTTGAACGGACGCGCGACCAGTACCGGCCAACCTTCGCTCAGCCCCCATTGCAGGCTGAGGAACTCCGCCGACAGCTTGCTGACTGCATAGGGATTGCGCGGGCAGGGTGGTTGTTGTTCGGTGATCGGCAGCGCGGGTTCTTCGACCTGGCCATAGACGTCGCCCGAGCTGACATACAGGAACGTGCCCTTGAAGCCGCGGGCCTTGAGGGCCTGCAACAGGTTCAGAGTGCCGAGCAGGTTGATGTCGAGAGTACGTGCCGGGTCGCGGAAAGCTTCGGGGACGAAGGTTTGTCCAGCCAGGTGAATGATCGCATCGGGCAGCTGCGGCCACAGATCGATAAGGCTGTCCGGTTTTGTCAGGTCGTAGGCCGAGGCGGCAGGCAGAAGCTGCCACGACGCGTCTTCCCCTTGCAGACGTGACTGGATGTGTTGTCCTACGAACCCACCGAGGCCCGTGATGAACAGACTTTTTTTCAAACAGCGACCCCTTGGTCTTTAACTTTCACCTCTTCCCACAGGCTTTAAGGGAATGTCTGTCAGACCCCTGGTAAAACCGGGCAGAACGGCAGGTGAAGTCATTGTTGTAGTTGTTTGACTGCCAATCTGTGCCAATTGCGCAGCAATTTCAACCGGCCAAACCGTGACCGGTCAGTTCTCGTCAGCGTAGTCGCGTTTTTCTCGTCGGGCGGTTCCCGAACCTTCAACGGATGTGTTTAGAATGCCCCTCGTCACGGTTCCCCGAACGCTGCCGGAGTGGGTGTGCAACCGGGTGAATCTGACCACTAAAACAAGAACGAAGACATGTCCCGGAACACTGGACGAGCATCGGCCCTGCCGACTCGATCCAATGGCCAGGCCGTCATAGCGTGAAGTTGCCGGGATGGCGGTTTCACCGTGGGATGCCATGAATTTCATTCTCTACTCGGACGTCAACGACCGCTCCATCAGCCAGAGTCTCGGGCGTCCCGAATACAGCTATTACTTCGTGCTCAAGGCCTATCGCCCGGTGCTTGAAAGCCTCGGGCAGGTGCATGTGGTGTCCACCACCGCCGAGGTCGATCCGCTCTATCGACGGCTGCTTGCTGCCGGCGAGTCCAGCGTGTTTCTGTCTTTTACTCCGCCGCAAAATACCCCGAGCGATCTTGAATGCCCGACGATCTGCGTGATCGCATGGGAGTTCGATTCGATCCCGGACGAGTCGTGGGACGATGATCCGCGCCACGACTGGACGCAAATGCTCGCACGACAGGGACGGGTCATCACGCTGTCGAGCCACACCGCCCGCGCGATTCGCCGCGCCATGGGCGAGGACTTTCCGGTACTCGTGCTGCCGACGCCCTTGTGGGAAAACTTCGCCGCCATTCGTGAGCAGCACGTCAGTGCGCCGATCAATCCAGGCGCGACCCTGGCGATCAAGGGCTGCATTTTCGACAGCCCCACGCTGGGACTGTCTGCCGACGATTTGCTGCCCAAACCGCTGACCGCCGAACAACTGGCTGAAATCGAGGCACTGCGCCCGCCACCGCTGACGGTCAAACGACGCCTGGTCATTGCCCGTCACTATCTGCGTCTGTGGAGGCTGGGCGCGGGTGAAGAACGGGTGAAATTCCTGCACCACTGGTACTGGGAGGGTGTGCAGGATCTGCTGTCGGACAGCGCACACGCCTGGCTTGAAAAACGTTTCCCGGCCATCGCCGCTCCGCATGCGGTGGCGGTGGTCGAGCCACCCCCGCTGGATTTGCCGGACACCTCCTCAGTGGTCGAGACCGCGGTGGAAGGCGTGATCTACGTCACCGTGTTCAACCCCAAAGACGGCCGCAAGAACTGGCACCACCTGATCACCGCGTTCTGCTGGGCCTTTCGCGAAACGCCTGACGCGACGCTGGTGCTGAAGATTACCCAGAATGATCTGGCGTCCTACTACAGCGAACTGATGACCCTGCTCGCGCAACTGACACCGTTCGCCTGCCGGGTGCTGGTGATGCACGGTTACCTGGACGACGCGCAATACGCGCGGCTTTACCAGGCCGCCAGTTTTTACGTCAACGCCTCACGCTGCGAAGGCCTGTGCCTGCCGCTGATGGAGTTCATGTCCAGCGGCAAACCGGTGATCGCCCCGGACCATACGGCCATGGAAGACTACATCGACGATACGGTGGCCTTCGTCGTCCGGTCCAGCGAAGAGCTGACGATCTGGCCTCAGGACACCCGGATAATTTATCGCACGCTGCGCTATCGGCCGGACTGGGCTTCGCTCAAAAGCGCCTATGAGAACAGCTACCGGATGGCCAGGGCGCAGCCGCAGGAGTACGCGCGCATGTCTGCCGCCGCTGTCGAACGCATGCGCGACTATTGCGCGTTCGCCCCGGTGCAACGGCGCATGGCGGACTTTTTCGGCCTCGAGCCACTGGCCGCCGATGCCGCCCCTGTGACGGACAACGCCTCATGCTGATCATCATTCATTCGGAAACCAACCAGCACACCATCGCGCAAAACCTCGGCCGTTCGGAGTACAGCTACTACTTCGTACTCAAGGAGTACCGGCCGGTGCTCGAACGCCTTGGGCGTGTGGTGGAAGTCGTTGATCCGGCGCGCGAAGTCGATGCGTTGTATCTGGAATGCCTAGCCCGTGGCGAGCCCTGCGTGTTTCTGTCGTTCTCGCCGCCGCACCGCACGCCGATCCACCTCGCGTGCCCGACACTGCCGGTATTCGCCTGGGAATTCAGCACCATCCCCAACGAACCCTTCGACAACGAGCCGCGCAACGACTGGCGCACGGTGCTCCGGGCCTGCGGTGCGGCGATCACCCATTCCGGTTACACGGTCAATGCCGTGCGCGAGGCCATGGGCGCCGATTACCCGATTGTCGCGGTCCCGGCGCCGGTATGGGATCGCTTCGCAGCCCGAGGCGCGCAGCTTCAGGGTCAGTCTCCGACCGGACCGGTGCGACTGACGATCAAGGGACTGATCGCCGACAGTCGCCAGCTCGACCTCGACGCCTTCGGCCCGGAACATTTGCGCCGTGGTGAGGGCATCGATTTCCAGGCACCGGTGTGCGAGCAAGAGTTGTTGCTGGACGGGGTCGTCTACACGTCGGTGTTCAATCCCGGTGACGGCCGCAAGAACTGGGAAGACATGCTGAGCGCATTCTGCGTGACGTTTCGCGACATCGAAGACGCGACGCTGGTACTCAAGCTCACGCACCACGATGCCGAAGAAGCGCTCAGCGACATTCTTCATCACCTGTATAAGAACCAGTCCTATCGCTGTCGCATCGTGCTGATTTATGGCTACCTCGCGGACGCGGACTACGAGCGTCTGGTACAGGCCACGCGTTACGTGGTGAATACTTCTTACGGTGAGGGCCAGTGCCTGCCGTTGATGGAATTCATGTCCTGCGGCAAGCCGGCCGTGGCGCCGCGGACCACGGCGATGATCGATTACCTGAGTGCCGAGAACGCATTCCTGGTCGAGTCCTCCGATGAACTTACCGCCTGGCCTCACGATCCGCGCAGGGCTTTCCGTACCCTGCGCTACATGACCAACTGGGCGTCGGTCTGCGTGGCCTACCGCGACAGCTACGAAGTGGCGAAACACGATCCGCAGCGTTACGCACACATGGCGGCCCGGGCCGTCAGCAGTCTGCAGGGTTTCTGCAGTCAGGCAGTGGCAGAGCAGCGGTTGCAGGTTTTTCTCGCGCAACTGTTCGAGCATCAGGCATCCGCGGGCACCGAGGTGCCCCAGGCATGAGTGACAAACGAATCCTGGACATCGAAGTGCTGCGGGCGATCGCGGTGCTCGGTGTGCTGTTTCATCATTTGCAGGGCAGCCTGTTCACCGACCCGGTACCCCTGCTGGAAAAAATCCACGCCTGGGCGCAGCCGTGGTGGGGCGTCGATCTGTTTTTCGCGATCTCCGGATTCGTCATAGCCCGCAGCCTGATCCCGGCGTTGCGAGGTTGCACGACCCGTCAGGAATACTGGGAGCAGACGCGCAACTTCTGGTTGCGCCGGGTCTTTCGTCTGCTGCCGTCGGCGTGGCTGTGGCTGGCGCTGATGTTGCTGGCGTGCCTGTTTCTCAATCGCTCCGGAGCGTTCGGTACGCTGCACGCCAACCTGCAGGCGACGCTGGCGGGCGTGTTGCAGTACGCTAACTTCCGTTTTGCCGACAGTTTCTTTCATTACGAGTACGGCAGCAGTTTCGTGTATTGGAGCCTGGCGCTGGAGGAGCAGTTCTATCTGCTGTTCCCGCTGCTGATTCTGGTGTGCCGCAAGCATCTGGTCTGGGCGCTGCTGGCACTGGTTGCGGTGCAATTGTTCACCCTGCGCACGCCGATACTGATGGTCATCCGTACCGATGCGCTGGCCCTGGGTGTGTTGCTGGCGATGTGGAGCATGCAGCCGGGCTATCGCCGGTGGGAGCCGACTTTCCTGCACCGCCCGTGGGCCGGAGTGGGTGCGCTGATCGTGCTGGCGCTGCTGCTGAGCTACATGGCCACCGACCGTTTCACCTTTGTTTCTTACCGCATCGGCTCGATTGCCGTGCTCGGTGCGCTGCTGGTGTGGATCGCTTCGTACAACCGCGATTACCTGCTGCCTGCCGGCAGGCTGCAACAGTTGATGGCATGGGTCGGCAGCCGTTCCTACGGGATCTACCTCATCCACATTCCGGCTTACCAACTGGTGCGTGAGCTGATCTTCCGCTTGCAGGAGGCGGGAATGTCCAGCCCTGCCGGTCACCCGATCATCACGCTGTTGCTGGCGTTCGGTCTGATCGTGCTGCTCAGCGAGCTCAATTACCGTCTCATCGAAATGCCGATGCGCAATCGAGGCGCTGCCCTGGTGCGGCGCCTCGGTACATCGCGAATCGCCGTCCCATCCTCTGGAGCCACCTCATGCTGAGCCTTTTGAAGAAACTCACGGCGTCGACGCCTGCACCGATGCCCGAGCAGCCAGCTGCCGGGAAGGTCGATTCGTACATGCTCGGCCTGCACGACGCGATGCTCAGCGGCTGGTTCAACCAGGAAACCGGTGAGCTGTTCAAAGGCTTCCCGGTGACCGCCGATGACACCTTGCTGGACGTTGGCTGCGGCGACGGTGGCAACGTGCATTTCTGCGGCATGCGCGGGGCGAAGATCATCATTGCCGACATCGACGGCGCCAAGGTCGAGGCGACCCGCCAGCGCCTGAGCGATACCCCGGCGCGTGGGGTCGAATGCCATGTCACCGACTGCAATCCGCTGCCGATCGCCGATGGCACCGCCACTCGTGTGGTGTCCACCGAAGTCATCGAGCACGTCGACGACCCGGCGCAGTTCCTTGCCGAGCTGGTGCGCGTCGGTCAGTCGGGCGCGCTGTACCTGTTGAGCGTGCCGCATCCGAGCTCCGAAGACCTGCAGAAAGATATCGCCGCGCCGGAGTATTTCCAGAAGCCCAACCACATTCGCATCATCAGTGAAGAGCAGTTCAAGGCGATGGTCAGCGAGGCGGGACTCGAGATCATCAGCCATAGCCAGTACGGCTTTTACTGGTCGATGTGGATGTTGCTGTTCTGGGAGGCCAAGGTCGATTTCAGCAACCCGGATCACCCGTTGCTAAACCATTGGGCCGAGACCTGGCAAGCGGTGCTCGACTCACCGCGCGGCGCGCAGATCAAGCAGGCGCTGGATGCGGTGGTGGCCAAGAGTCAGGTAATCATTGCCCGCAAGCCCTGAACGCTTTTGTGTAACCTTGCAGCTTGATGTCTCAGGGATCTGCAAGGTATGCGCTTTATCATCGGGTGGTTGGCCCTGGTGGCTGTGTTGTTGCTGTGTGCTTGTGAACGACAGGACGCGGTGCCGCTCGATCAGCAGCTTTACGTCTGGCAACGGCAATGGACGCCAGCCCATGAACGTGCCTTGAACGACAGTCGCAACGACTTTTCGACGTTGCGGGTATTGGCGTTGCAGGCTTTCCCGAATGACGGCTGGAGTCTCGCACGCGTCGATTTCGCGCTGCTGAAACACGATGCGCGGCCGTTGATTGCGGTGATTCGCCTCGACGGCCAGCTCAAGGCGCTCGATACGCAAGCGGTCACGGCGCAAATCCTTCAAGTGCTCGCTGACTGGCAAGGCCAGGGGCTGAACCTGAGCGGCGTCGAGATCGATCATGACGCCGGCAATGCCCGACTGCCTGCTTACACTGAATTTCTCACTCAGTTGCGCGGCGCATTGCCGGCCAATCTGCCCCTGAGCATCACCGCGTTGCCCGCCTGGCTCGACAGCCCGCAATTGCCGGCGCTGCTGGCGACCGTCGACAGCAGCGTGTTGCAGGTGCATGCCGTCAGCGATCCGCGTCGCGGTCTGTTCGATCCCGAGCTGGCCCAGCGCTGGGCCAAGGCCTGGGGGCGGGTGACCGACAAACCGTTTTATCTGGCACTGCCGGCCTATGGCGTGGCGTTGTTGGCGGCTGCCGACGGCGCCCCGGTGGTGGAAAGCGAAGTGCCGCTCGAGCGCGGTGGCCAGCGACGCGAATTGCTCGCCGATCCGCAACAACTGGGCCGGCTGGCCAATGAGTTACGCGAGGATCGCCCGGCGCATCTGGCCGGTCTGATCTGGTTTCGGCTGCCGTTGGCCAACGACCGCAGAGCCTGGAGCCTGAGCACGTTGCGTGCGGTCGCCCGAGGCGATGCATTGAGCAGCCAGCTCGGACTGACGTTCACCGAACAGAACGGCCTGCAAGACATCGCCCTGCGTAACGTCGGTAACCTCGACAGCGCCTGGCCCGCCCGCATCACCATCAAGGCCCGGGGCTGCGAAGGTGCCGATGCGCTCGCCGGTTATGCGTTGCAACAGACGGCGGATCTGCTTACCTTCACCCGCCTGCGCGACGGCCGATTGCCGGCGAACGGGCAGCGTGCGATCGGTTGGGCACGCTGCGCAAATATTGATCAAGGAGGTTCGCATGTTGACCCGTAACTGGCCGCGCCATCTGCTTTGCCTGAGCCTCAGCCTGCCGCTGGGCTCGGCGCTGGCCTGCGGCCCGGATTTCCCGATGCGTCTGCTCGACGATCGCGGGCAATCGCTGGCGGAGCTGCCGGAGGGCAACTTCAGGTTCGAGATCAGTCGCCTCGGCAAAACCATCGCCGGGCTGAAGAACGTCACCGCCGCCACCCACAATCCGGATGACATCTACGCCGAGGCTCCAGAACCCGCCGAGGTGCGCGACAAGGCCGAGCAGATCGGCCTGACGCCTGATCAGCAAGCGCTGGTCAAACAACTGCGCGGCCTGACCGATGCGCATCAGGTCGACGTGCAGGGCGCGAGCCTGCCGGCGGAACTGCGTCTGTATGTGGCGGGCGCGGTGGCGTTCGGCGCCGGTGACCATCAACTGGCGGTCGAGTATTTCCGTCAGTTGCTGGCGCTGCCGGCCGATCAGCGGGCGTTACGCAGCACCTGGGCTGCCTATTCTCTGGGCCGGGCGTACTTTGCCATGAGCAGCGAATCGGGCGATGCGCTTGAAGCCTGGGAAAACGCTATCGACGCGTTCCGCCAGACGCGGCAACTGAGCATCGACGGCTTCAGCGATCCGCTGGAACTGGGCGTGGCCAGCCTTGGCGAAGAGGCGCGGGCGTTGCGCATGGCGGGTGACTGGAACAACGCCATCAAGCTGTATGCCGCGCAAAACCTGCACGGCTCGAACGTCGGGTATACCTCGCTAAAGCAGTTGATGAACGAACTGGCCGAGGAGCCCGAAGATCGGTTGGCGAAATTGCTGCGCCGCGAAGCGGTGCAGCAACTGGTGACCGCCTCGCTGATCAGCCGGATCGGCTGGTCGTTCGGTGATGAGCCGCCGAACGAGAAGAAGCTGGTCAAGGCCCTGCAAGCGAGCACCCGCGGCAGCCTCGATAACGCTGATCGTCTGGCGGCGATGAATTATCAACAGGGCGATTACGCCAGCGCCAAGGCGTTCCTCGAACACGCTGGCGACAGCGGCCTGGCGTGGTGGCTGCGGGCGAAACTGGCGGTGCGCGATGGCGACAGGAACGCGGCGGCTGCGGCTTATGCGAAAGCCGCGCAAGCGTTCCCGCAGGACGAATCCTGGGGCGAGCGGCGCACTGCCGACTGGAATCTCGAAAGCGTGCAGCCCAAATGCCGGGTCGAGGGTGAAAGCGCCATTCTGGCGCTGCAACGTGGCGAGTACCTGCAGGCCTTCGATCAGTTGTATCGCAGCCAGCACATTTACTGGTTCGACGCCGCGACCGTGGCCGAGCGCGTGCTGACGGTCGAGGAGTTGAAAAACTATGTCGATACCAACGTCCCGGCGCCGCCTGCGTTGAGCCAGCAGGATCGCGACAATTACGTGCCGCTGCCGGTGGCCGCCAGTCTGCGTAATCTGCTGGGGCGGCGTTTGTTGCGTGAGGGGCACTACGAAGAAGCGGTTGGCTATTTCGACAGCGCGGATCTGCAGAACAAGGCGCGGCTCTATGGTGAGCAACGCCTCAAAGCCGATTCGGCATGGTGGCCAACCAAACGTGCCAGCGCACTGTTCAATGCTGCGTGGACAGCCCGTGAGTGGGGCATGGACATACTGGGCTACGAAATGGCCCCGGATTACGCGACCTTTGGTGGCAACTTCAGTCTGGAAAACGCCGAGCTGAAAGTCGGACCGCTGGTGAGCGAGGCCGAAGTCCAACGTCAGAAGGCCAGTGAAGCGCAGCCGGATGAGCGCTATCACTATCGGTTTGTTGCCACGGCGCTGGCCAGCCGTGCGGCGGATAATCTGCCGCACACCAGTCAGGCGTTTGCCGCTGTGTTGTGCTCGGCGGCCGGTTTCAATAGCAGCCTGCAAGAGCAAAGCGCGCTGTATCAGCGATATGTGAAAGAAGGTCCGTACATGGGCTGGGGTGGCTATTTCGGCCAGCAATGCCCTTATCCGGATTTCGCCAGCGCCGACAAACGCTACGTCACCCAGGTTGTCGATGCTGTACGGGGAGTGTTGCGACCCTACAAGCGTGCAGTACAGATCGGCACCATTGTCGGGTTAACCGTGATTGTGCTGGTGATCATTACCCGCCGTCAGCGCAAGTCTCGCAAAGCCTAAGCCTGCTGGACGAACGTCAGGCGCACCGCAAAGCCGATCAACAGGCTGCCGAACAGCCACTGTTGCACCCGTTGGGCCGTCGGGCTGTGTTTCAGCCAGCGGCCCAGCGCGGCGCCGGTCAGGGCGTAGGCGCTGTCGAACAGCAGGCCGGCGCCCACCAGCATCGCGCCGAGCAGCGCAAACTGCGTCAGCACCGGTGCGCCATTTGCCACGATGAACTGCGGCAGCAACACCGAGCAGAACAGCAACGCTTTCGGGTTGAGCAGGTTGGTCAACAGGCCGCGACGGATGGCGGCGTAGCACTGCGCATGACTGTCCGTGATGGTGCCGGCGTTCAGATCCGGCAGCAGCGTGGTGCGCAGGCACTGAATGCCGATCCACAGCAAGTACGCCGCCCCGGCGATCCGCACGGCATCGAACGTCCACGGCGCCGCCTTGAACAGCGCCGCCAGCCCCAACGCCGCGAGCGCTACATGACAGCCTCGGGCGATGGCCAGACCCACCGCCGTGGCCAGCGCTGCACCGCGCCCCTGGCGAGCGCCGGTCTGCAGCAGCAGGATCATGTCCGGGCCGGGCAACAGAAAGACCACTGCCAGCGCCAGGAAAAACAGCCAGAGACTCGCCATGTCGCACCCCTTTCGTTGTCGATTCGGTCGCCTCAGTCTAGGGCCGAAAGGCAGGGCAGGTGGTTGCGTAGTCAGCTTCTAAAGGCCGCTGAATTGGCATAATCTGCGCTCTTTCACCGCCTAAACCATCAGGATCTGCCAACCATGAAACTGGATGCCTTTGATCGCAAGATTCTCGCCGCGCTGCAAAGGGACGGGCGCTTGAGCAATGTGCAGTTGGCCGACGAGATCGGTCTGTCGGCATCGCCGTGTCTGCGCCGGGTGCGGATGCTCGAAGAGGCTGGGGTGATTCGCGGTTATCAGGCCAATCTGGATCGCGATGAAGTGGGGTTGGGTCTGACGGTGTTTGTCGGGGTCAAGGTCGAGCGGCACAACGACGAACAAGCCGAGGCGTTCCACCGGGCGGTGACGGCGTTGCCGGAGGTGATTTCAGCGTTTCTGGTGTCCGGGGAGTCGGACTTTCTGCTGCAAGTGGTGGTGCCGGATCTACGCGCCTATGACCGCTTTCTCACCGGTTGCCTGTTGAAGCTGCCGGGGGTAAGCGACATCCGCAGCAATTTTGCGATCCACACGGTAAAGACGCCCGGCGTGTTGCCGCTGGGGCATCTGCCGTCCTGATACTTCCCGCATTGCGCGGGAAGTATTCGCACAGTGCTTACATCTGCGTCGCCATCCCCTCGACATTCATTGCTGCCTGACGAAGCGCTTCGGAGCGGGTTGGATGCGGGTGACAGGTCAGCGCGATGTCCTCGGCCGAGGCGCTGAACTCCATGGCCACGCAGAATTCGCCGATCATTTCGCTGACGCTCGGGCCGACCAGGTGCACACCGAGGACTTCGTCGGTGCGCTCGTCAGCGATGACTTTGGCAAAACCTTCGGTCTCGTGATTGATCTTCGCCCGGCTGTTGGCGGTGAACGGGAATTTGCCGACCTTGTACGCCCGGCCTTCGGCTTTCAGCTGCTCTTCGGTCTTGCCGACGCTGGCCAGCTCTGGCCGGGTGTAGATCACGTTGGGAATCAGGTCGTAATTGACCTCGCCGGCCTTGCCGACGATCTGTTCGATGCAGGCCATGGCTTCGTCTTCGGCCTTGTGCGCGAGCATCGGCCCGGACGTGACGTCGCCGATCACCCACACGCCGGGCGCCTCGGTGCGATGCTGTTTGTTGGCGAGCATGCCGCGTTTGTCGGTGCTCAGGCCGACGTTTTCCAGGCCCAGGCCTTGGGTGTACGGACGACGTCCGATGGCCACCAGTACGTAATCGGCTTCAAGGATTTCTGCGCTGCCGCCAGCGGCGGGTTCGACGCTGAGCTGTACGCCAGAGGCCGAGGAGGTGGCGCTGGTCACTTTCGAGCTCAGCTTGAAGCTGATGCCCTGTTTGCTCAGCGAGCGTTGCAGAGTCTTGCCGGCTTCGCCGTCGACGCCGGGGCAGATGCGGTCGAGGTATTCCACCACCGTCACCTGCGCGCCGAGCCGGCGCCAGACCGAGCCGAGTTCGAGACCGATCACGCCCGCACCGATCACCACCAGATGCTTGGGCACTTCGCTCAAGGACAGCGCACCGGTCGAGTCGAGGATGTGCTTGTTGTCGATCACCACACCGGGCAGGGGAGCGGGCTCGGAGCCGGTGGCGATGACGATGTCTTTTGCGGTGAGCTCGATCCTGCTGCCCTGATCGCCGGTCACGCTGACCTTTCCAGGGCCGTCGATGTGGCCCCAGCCCTTGATCCAGTCGACCTTGTTTTTGCGAAACAGAAACTCGATGCCTTTGGTCAGGCCGCTCACGCTTTCATCTTTCTGCTTCATCATTTGCGCAAGGTTGAGCGTGGGTTTGACCTCGATGCCCAGATTGGCGAACTCCGCGCCCAACGCCGCTTCGTACAGCTCTGACGCATGCAAAAGCGCCTTGGACGGCATGCAGCCGACGTTCAGGCAGGTGCCACCCAGCGTGGCGCGGCCCTCGACGCACGCGGCCTTGAGGCCCAGCTGGCCGGCGCGGATGGCTGCGTTATAACCGCCGGGGCCACCGCCCAGAATCACCACGTCATAGTTGCTCATGCTTTTACTCCTGGCTGAAGGATGCGGATCGGTAAAAGTAGTTGGTGCTTAAAATTACGAACGTAATATGTGCGTTTCCAGACATTTCGGTCAAGGCTTCAGGCAAGCGACAGGTTGCCCATCTTTGAATGATGCAAATGAGTACAAATATTTCACGACTTTCGTTATATCGTAACGATATGTGCAGTGAGCCAAAGAGTTTGGGGGGATATGCAAGTCGATCTGGATGAAGGCACGCCGGTGACCGGGTTGCCGCGCTTTCAGCAAGCGGCGACGCAGGGCCGGCGTTTGCGTCGCCTGGCGATCGGTCTGGGCGCGCTGGCCGGGGCAGGGTGGGTGCTGGCATTTTTTGTCGGGCTGTTTGCGCCGCAATCGCTGTGGCCCGCGTTGCTGGTCAATCAGAGCGCGGCGTTGCTGGTGCTGGTCGCCGGGCTGCAATCGGCATGGTGGGTGACGCAATGGCGGGCGTGGGTGATCAATCCCGTGGTGCCGGTGACGGTTGCTGAAGAACCTGCGCCGGATGGCTGGTACGAGCGGCTGCTGGATCGGATGAGCCAGCGCAGTCTGCATCTGCTCGGGCAGATCGGTGCGGCCACGTTGTGGCTTGGCGGGTGGTCGTTGCTGGTGCTGCTGAGCCTCGAGCAGACGTGGAATCTGACGCTGCCGGCGGCGGGTGTGGGGTTGTCCGCCACGGTCGGCGCGGCTATCGCGTTGCTCTTGGCGTTCGGTCTGCTGGTGCTGGAGCGGCAACTGGCGCAGGAAAACCCGGCGCAATGGCCCGAGGCCGGAGCGCTGGCGCAGCTGACGCGAGTTGCAATCATCAGTCTGGTGCTGGGCGCGTTGTGCCTGTTGTTCGCCAGTGACAGTGCGATCTGGCCGGTGCGTCTGGCAGTGTTGATCGGCATTCTGCCGGGGCTGGTTGCCTTGGAATTGCTGCTGCGTGCACTGCTGTCGTTGTTCAGCCCGCGCCGCGAACAACTCGAACCGGTGCTGCTGGCCCGTAGTTTCGTCGCCGATCTGCTGCGTTGGCCGCCACAACCGTTGCTTGCGTTGCAGCATGAGTTGCATAACCGCTTCGGCATCGATCTGCGTCAGATCTGGGCCTTCAGTTACATGCGCCGCGCGTTCTTGCCGGTGTTGGTACTGGTAGCAACGGTGGGCTGGTTGCTCACCGGCCTTCACGAAATTCCGATGCAAAGCCGTGCCATTTACGAGCGTTTCGGTAAACCGGTGCAGGTGTTCGGGCCGGGGCTGCATGCGGGTTTGCCTTGGCCGTTGGGGCGTGTGCTGAATGTCGAGAACGGCGTGGTCCATGAATTGGCGACCAGCGTCGGCGAGAACCCGGCACCCGTGCAGTTGGACCCGGCAGAAGGTCCGGCGCCACTGACAGCCAACCGTTTGTGGGACGCCAGTCACGTCAATGACAAGTCCCAGGTTATCGCCAGCAGCCGGGGCGATCAGCAGAGCTTTCAAATCGTCAACATGGACGTGCGCTTCGTCTATCGCATCGGCCTGAGCGATCAAGCCGCACTGGCCGCCACCTACAACAGCGCCGATGTGCCGACGCTGATCCGCAGCACCGCCAGCCGGATTCTGGTGCATGACTTTGCCTCGCGCACACTCGATGGTTTGCTTGGCGAGGACAGGACCGGACTCGCCGAAGAAATCGGCCGCGCCGTGCAAAGCGATCTGCAGAAACTCGACAGCGGCGTGGAAATTCTCGCCACAGTGGTCGAAGCGATACACCCGCCGGCCGGTGCGGCCAATGCCTATCACAGCGTGCAAGCGGCGCAGATCGGCGCTCAGGCGTTGATCTCTCGCGAGCGCGGCGCCGCTGCCGAAGCGAGTAACCAGGCGCAGTTGCAGGCCAGCCTCGCTCGGGATCAGGCCAGTGCCAACGCCCATGAAATCAATGCCACCGCTCGGGCGGCGGATCTGAAGTTCACCGCCGAACAAAAGGCCTACGCCAGCGCCGGCCAGGCCTTCGTGCTGGAGCAATACTTCAGCCAACTCAGCCAGGGTTTGAGCAAAGCCAAACTGTTGGTACTCGACCATCGCCTGGGCGGCAGCAGTAACGCACCGACCATCGACCTGCGTACGTTCACGCTGCCGGCAGATCCGGCGCGCACCACCGCTCAGCCAGGAGCCACCCATTGAGCCAGTCGCACACTCACGATCACCATGACCACAGCGGCCACGATCATGCTCATGGCGGCGGTCATCACCATCACGGGCATCATCACCATCACCACGGTGCGCCGGAAGAGGCGGGGCCTTTCCCCTGGAAACGTATGGGCTGGGCGGCGTTGCTGGTGGCGTTCGCCATCGCGGCGGCGAGCCTGGTGCAAGTGCGCTCCGGTGAAGCCACGGTCATCACCCGTTTCGGCAATCCGTCCCGCGTGTTGCTGGAGCCGGGTCTGAGCTGGCGCTGGCCGGCACCGTTCGAAGCGGCGATTCCGGTGGATCTGCGTTTGCGCACGACCTCCAGCGGCTTGCAGGATGTCGGCACCCGCGACGGTTTGCGCATCATCGTTCAGGCGTACGTGGCCTGGCAGGTGCAGGGCGATCCCGACAACGTGCAGCGCTTCATGCGCGCCGTGCAGAATCAGCCGGACGAAGCGGCGCGGCAGATTCGCACGTTTGTCGGCTCGGCACTGGAAACCACGGCCAGCAGTTTTGATCTGGCCAATCTGGTGAATACCGATGCCAGCCAGGTTCGCATCGCCGATTTTGAAGCGCAGCTGCGTCAGCAAATTGATCAGCAACTGCTCGCGACTTACGGCGTGCGGGTGGTGCAGGTGGGCATCGAACGTCTGACATTGCCATCGGTGACCCTCACTGCAACGGTTGACCGGATGCGCGCCGAGCGCGAAACCATCGCCACCGAGCGCACGGCCATCGGCAAGCGAGAGGCAGCGCAAATCCGCTCCGCCGCCGAACGCGATGCGCGCATCGTGCAAGCCGATGCCACGGTGAAAGCTGCCGATATCGAAGCCCAATCGCGGGTGGAAGCGGCGCAGATTTACGGACGTGCTTACGCCGGTTCGCCGCAGCTGTACAACTTGCTGCGCTCGCTGGATACCCTCGGCACCATCGTTTCGCCGGACACCAAACTGATCCTGCGCACCGACGCCGCGCCGTTCCGGGTGTTGGTCGACGGTCCGCCCAATCTCGACAGCAAGAGCGGATCGCAGCCATGAATGAAGTTCCACGTGGAACACATTCGCTGAACAGTCCGTGGATTCAAGCGGGACGTCTGGCGTTTTTCGCTCTGTATGCGGTGACAGTGCTCGCGGCATTGGCCTGGGCGTTTTCCAATGTCCGGCAGATTGACCCGCAAAACCGCGCGGTGGTTTTGCATTTCGGAGCGCTGGACCGCATTCAGAATGCCGGGTTGTTGTTGGCGTGGCCGCAGCCGTTCGAACAGGTGGTTTTGTTGCCGGCGGCGGATCGGGTGATCGAGCGCAGAGTGGAAAACTTGCTGCGCAGCGATCAGGCCCTGCAGGCGGATCGCGTGGCAACCTTCGCCACGCCGCTGAGTGATGCGCTCGCCGGTTCCGGTTATCTGCTCACCGGTGACGCCGGTGTTGTGCAGCTGGATGTGCGGGTGTTCTACAAGGTCACCGATCCTTATGACTTTGTGCTGCAAGGCGAGCACGTGCTGCCGGCGCTGGATCGAGTGGTGACCCGCAGCGCAGTGGCGCTGACGGCCGCGCGGGACCTGGACACGATTCTGGTCGCACGACCAGAGCTGATCGGCGCTGACAATCAGGCCGCCGAACGTCGCGAACGACTGCGCGGCGATCTGGTGCAAGGCATCAACCGCCGCCTCGCCGAGTTGAAGGCGAGCGGTCAGGGCATCGGCATCGAAGTAGCACGGGTCGATGTGCAATCGAGTCTGCCGGAGCCGGCGGTGAGCGCGTTTAACGCGGTCCTCACCGCCAGCCAGCAAGCCGACAAAGCGGTCGCCAATGCCCGCACCGAAGCCGAGAAACTCACCCAGTCCGCCAACGAGCAAGCCGACCGCACGCTGCAAGTCGCCCACGCCCAGGCCGGTGAGCGCCTGGCTAAAGCCTCCGCCGACACGGCGACAGTGTTAAGCCTGGCCAAGGCGCAACAGCAGGGCACCGACCCGCAAATGCTGCTGCGTCTGTACCGCGAGCGGATGCCGAAGATTCTCGGTCAGGCCGGCTCGGTCACCACGATCGACCCGAAAGACGATTCCCGCCTGATCATTCAGGGAGCCAGTAAATGACTGCCACCACCTCAGCTCCGAGCCTGTTGTCTTCGGCCGAACAACGCCGCGCCGCCCGCCAGTTGACCCTGGCGATGCTCGCCCTTGGCTTGCTCGGTCTGGGGCTGATCTGGCGCGGGGTGATGCCCGAGCAAACCGGCGTCAGTCAGCTGTTGCTCGGATTCGCTTCTTTATTAGTCGCGGTGCCGGTGATGCGTTCGGCGTGGTTCAGCCTGCGTTATCCGAGCCTGCACGGCATCACCGATCAGTTGATCGCTTTGGCGATGATCGGGGCCTGGGCTACGGGCGATCTGCTCACGGCGGCGCTGTTGCCGATCATCATGATCTTCGGCCACGTGCTGGAAGAACGCAGTGTGATCGGTTCCCAGGAAGCGATTCATGCCCTCGGCCAATTGACCCGCAGCCACGCGCGCAAGGTGCAGGCGGACGGCTCGATCATCGAAGTCGACAACGGCACGCTCAAGGCCGGCGACAAAGTCGAAGTGCGCGCCGGGGATCGAGTGCCGGCGGACGGTCGGGTTTTATCCGGCCAGGCCAGCCTCGATACGGCGTCGATCACCGGTGAGTCGGTGCCGGTCGAGGCGGGCGTCGGCATGGCGGTATTCGGCGGTGCGATCAACCTCGACGGGCTGCTGCGAATCGAAGTGACTCGCACCGGGGATGAGTCCACCCTCGGCAAAGTCATCGCGCTGATGCAGAACGCCGAACGCTCCAAACCACCGATCACCCGGTTGCTCGAACGTTATGCCGGCAGCTACATGGTGCTGGTGTTGCTGCTCGCGGCGGTGACCTGGTTTATCACCAACGATGCGCAGGCGATGCTCGCGGTGCTGGTGGCAGCATGCCCATGCGCGCTGGTGTTGTCGGCACCTGCCACGGCGATTGCCGGGGTGGCGGTGGCGGCGCGGCACGGGATTCTGATTCGCAGTTCGGCATTCCTTGAGGAGCTGGCCGATCTCACTTCGCTGGTCGTCGACAAGACCGGCACCCTGACGTACGGCACGCTGCGCTTGCAATCGATCAACAGCCTGCGAGCAGATCACGGGTCGGTGATGGCGCTGGCTGCAAGCCTGGGTGCGGCTAGCAGCCATCCGGTCAGCCGCGCGCTGGCCGGACTGGTCAGCGCAGAAGAGGCGCTGGTGCTGACCGATATTCATGAGCGGCAGGGGCTGGGCGTAGTGGCCAAAACCGCGCAAGGCGACGCCGCACTCGGGCGTCCGGAGCTGTTTGCGCAGTTGGGCATCCCGACCACCGCCATCCCCGAACACGATGGCCCGATTGCCGGGCTGGCACTGAACGGCGAATTCCTTGCCTGGCTGTTGCTGGCCGACACCGTCAAACCGGAAGCGCGATTTGCGTTGAGCGAACTGCGTGATCTCGGGTTGGGGCGGCAACTGCTGTTGACCGGTGACCGGCAAAGCGTCGCGCAGACACTGGCCAAGGATGTCGGCCTGCACGAAGTCGAAGCCCAGGCGTTGCCCGAAGACAAGCTCAATCGAGTGCTCAAGGAAATCGACAACGGCTTCCGGCCGATGGTGGTCGGCGACGGGATCAACGATTCGCTGGCGCTAAAGGCCGGCGTCGTCGGTGTTGCGATGGGAGCGGGTGGCGCGGACATTGCGCTGGCCTCCGCCGACATCGTGCTGATCGGCAGCGACCTGCGTCGGCTCGGTACCTGCGTGCGTCTGAGCCGCCAGTGCCGACGGACCTTGCAGGTGAACGTGATCATCGGCCTGGGCTGGACGCTGGCCATTGTGGTGTTCGCGGCCTTCGGCTGGCTCGGTGCGGCGGGGGCGATGATCGCTGCATTGCTGCACAACCTGAGCACTTTGCTGGTGCTGGGTAATGCTGGCCGCCTGCTGCGTTTTCAGGAACCACTGCTGAAGCTCAAAGCGTCGGACTGATCAATTTTCGAACTGTGCGCCGGTCTCGCAGTCATTTGAGAAGGCGCACTGAACCAGGGATGACAGCGCGATGACAGCCTCTGAGGCTGATAGTCGGCGACTATCAAATCGATAGCCTGCTAATTTTCAAGGATGGTCTACCCTCAGATCAGACGTCTGAAACCAGGGGGATATTCCATGCTCGCGCAACTTCCACCGGCCTTACAGAATCTGCAGCTTCCGCTACGCCTGCGACTCTGGGACGGCCATGAATTCAATCTGGGCCCGACGCCCAGTGTCACCATCGTGGTCAAGGACCCGTTGATGGTGTCCCAGTTGACTCATCCAAGTCTCGACGCGCTGGGGGCGGCGTTCGTCGAGGGCAAACTCGAACTGGAAGGCTCGATCAGCGAGGTCATCCGGGTGTGCGATGAGTTGAGCACGGCGCTGCTCGACGAGGACGAAGACAGTCAGCCGGTGCGCACCGTGCATGACAAGGAAACCGACGCCAAAGCCATCTCCTATCACTACGACCTGTCCAACGCGTTCTACCAGCTGTGGCTGGACAGCGACATGGCGTATTCCTGCGCGTATTTCGAAACCGGCAGCGAATCCCTGGAGCAAGCCCAGCAAGCCAAGTTCCGGCACCTGTGCCGCAAGCTGCGCCTGCAGCCCGGGGACTATCTGCTGGACGTTGGTTGTGGCTGGGGCGGACTGGCGCGGTATGCCGCCCGTGAGTTCGGCGCCAAGGTCTTCGGTATCACCCTGAGCAAAGAGCAACTGGCCCTGGCCCGCGAGCGAGTGAAAGCCGAAGGTCTGGAAGACCAGATCGAACTGCAACTGCTCGACTACCGCGATCTGCCCCAGGATGGGCGCTTCGACAAAGTGGTCAGCGTCGGCATGTTCGAGCACGTCGGCCACGCCAATCTGGCCGAATACTGCAAAACCCTGTTCGGCGCGGTGAAAGAGGGCGGTCTGGTGATGAACCACGGCATCACCGCCAAGCACACCGATGGCCGCCCTGTTGGGCGCGGCGCCGGGGATTTCATCGAGAAATATGTGTTCCCCAACGGCGAGCTGCCGCACCTGGCGATGATCTCGGCCGAGATCAGCGAAGCGGGTCTGGAAATCGTCGACGTCGAGAGTCTGCGCCTGCACTACGCTCGTACTCTGGACCACTGGAGCGAACGGCTGGAGGACAACCTCGAAGCCGCCGCGAAACTGGTGCCGGACCAGGCGCTGCGTATCTGGCGTCTGTACCTGGCGGGCTGCGCTTATGCGTTCGCTCGCGGCTGGATCAATCTGCACCAGATCCTCGCCGTGAAGGCCCATGCCGACGGCAGCCATGAACTGCCGTGGACGAGGGACGACATCTACCACCCTTGAATCTAGAGAATCGGTGAAATCAGCCGGGCGATCCGCATGCCGACCTGTTGCAGGCGGTGGATCTCCCGGCTTTCTTCTTTGGCGACTTCATAGGCTTGGGCGAAGTCATCGTTGAGCATCTGTTCCACACTGGCGGCGAACTCGCTGTCGACGGTCAGCAGCATCACTTCGAAATTCAGCCGGAACGAACGGTTGTCCAGATTGGCGCTGCCGATGGCGCTGATTTCGCTGTCGATCAACACCACCTTCTGATGCAGGAACCCTGGTTCGTAGCGGAATACCCGCACGCCGGCGCGTACCGCTTCGAACGCATAAAGGCTGGAGGCGGCGTAGACGATGCGGTGGTCGGGACGCGAAGGCAGCAGCAGGCGCACATCGACCCCGCGCAGCACCGCGAGGCGTAATGCTGCGAACACGGCTTCGTCGGGAATGAAGTAGGGGCTGGTGATCCACACGCGCTCGGTGGCGGCGTGGATGGCTTCGACGAAGAACAGCGAGCAGGTTTCGTAAGCATCCGCCGGGCCACTGGCGAGCAATTGGCAAAGCACGCCGTCCTCCGGGTACGTGTCCGGCAGGATCAGCGGCGGCAATGACCTCGCGGCCCAGAACCAGTCTTCGGCAAATGATTCCTGCATGCACGCCACCACCGGGCCGCGCACCTGGACGTGAGTGTCGCGCCACGGCGCCAGCGGTGGTTTTTCACCCATGTACTCGTCGCCGACGTTATGCCCGCCGACAAACCCGATCAGCCCGTCGACCACCACGATCTTGCGGTGGTTGCGGAAATTCACCTGGAACCGATTGAGCCAGCCGCTGCGGGTGGCGAACGCCTTGACCTCGACGCCGCCGTCGCGCAGCGCCTGCACGTAGCTGTGGGGCAGGGCGTGGCTGCCGATGCGGTCGTAGAGCAAATGAATCACCACGCCTTCGGCCGCTTTCTTCAGCAGCAGGTCACGCAGGCGTTGACCGAGACGATCGTCGTGAATGATGAAAAACTGGATCAGCACCGCTTCCCGCGCCTGGTCGATTGCGTGGAAAATCGCCTCGAAGGTGGCCGCGCCGTTGATCAGCAATCGCACTTCATTGTTCGCCAGGCACGGCATGCGTCCCAGCTTCGGCATCGCGCGCAACGAGTCATAGGCATTCGAGGCGCGGGCGGTCAGGGCTTCTTCCACCCACGGGCGCCAGTTGAGTTCGGAAATCGCCTGGCGCATCTGTTCGTTGGCCTGGCGGCGGGCCTTGATGTAGCCATCGAAGGTGCTGCGGCCGAACACCAGATACGGGATGAGGGTGAGGTAGGGAATGAAGATCAGCGATAACGCCCAGGCGATCGAGCCTTGGGCGGTGCGTACGGTCAATACGGCATGGATCGCGGCGATCGAGCCGAGGGTGTGTATCAGGGCGATCAGATAACCGAAAATGTGCGGTCCGAAATAATCCATGGGGCAACCTTGCTCCTGAAGATTCAATGCTTAACAGACCATGTTCCATGGCGATTGTCGCTATTTGTTTTCACGCCGCCAGCGCCCGCCATGAACCGAAACAGGCGGCCGGCGTCTAACGGCCACTACTGATCAGGAGTTTTTCAATGAACGTTCGTCTGCTGGGTTTGGCGCTGGGCCTGGGTTTGGCCTTGCCGGTGGTTGCTCAGGCGCAAATGCTGCAGCCGGGGTTGTGGGAAATGACGTCGAGCAATGTGAAGGTCGATGATCAGGTGATGGATGTGCAGTCGATCCTCGGCCAGATTCAGGGCCAGATCACCCCGCAGCAACGGGCGGAACTGGAGAAGCAGGGGATCAACATCGGTGGCAAGGGCATCCGCGCCTGCCTGACGCCGCAGCAGGTGGCGACCAACGATATTCCGCTGGCGGACCCGCAGTCGGGCTGCAAACAGCAGATCACCGAGCGTGTCGGCAACCAGTGGAAATTCCGCTTCAGTTGCCCGAAAGCCCAGGGCACTGGCGTCGCGACGTTCCTCAGTGACCGTGAGTTCACCACCGTCGCCAATGGCACCTTCAATGCCATCGGGATCAACCAGAAGGGCAGTCTGGAAACCCGGGCAGTCTGGCTGGGTCAGGATTGCGGCACGGTCAAACCGCGAGCGTAACGTCACCATCGAAACCGCCTCCACATCGAGTGGAGGCGGTTTTTTTCAGCGCATGAACCGCAGCGGCAATCCCTGGCAGTTGTCATGGATCCGATGGTCATGCCACGCGATCTGCCCAGACACCATCGTCGTGCTGACCCGATGCCGAAAGCTGCGCTGAGCGAAGGGCGTCCAGCCGCATTGCGACAGAACCGGCTGACGTGACACCGCGACACCCTTGGGCTCCGGTAGAATCAACACCAGATCCGCCCAATATCCCTCACGCAAATAACCGCGATCCGGAATGGCAAACAGATCCGCCACCCGGTGGCTGGTCTTGGCCACCAGCGTGGTGATCGGCAACACGCCATCCGCCACCAGTTCCAATAACGCCGGCAGCGCGTGTTGCACCAGTGGCAGTCCTGACGGTGCCTGTTCATACGCTTGCTGTTTTTCCGCCCAGGTGTGCGGCGCGTGATCGCTGCCGATCACGTCCAGTCGATTGCTCAGCAGCGCCTGGCGCAGGGCGTCACGATCGCTCTGGGACTTGATCGCCGGATTGCATTTGATCAGGTTGCCGAGGTTCGGATAGTCACGGTCATCGAACAGTAAATGGTGCAGGCAGACTTCGGCGGTGATGCGTTTTTGCGTCAGCGGTTTGTCTTCGAACAGGGCCAGCTCGCGCGCCGTGGTCAGGTGCAGGACGTGCAGACGAGTGCCGTGACGTCTGGCCAGATCCACCGCCAGCGACGATGAGCGAAAGCAGGTGTCGGCATTGCGGATCTGCGCATGGGCGTCGGGTGGCAGTTGGTTGCCGAAGCGTTCGCGAAGGTTTGCGGCATTCGTTTCGATGCTCGGCGTGTGTTCACAGTGGGCCAGCAGAATCGTCGGCACTTCCGCGAACAGACGCTCGAGGGTGTTGGGGTCGTCCACCAGCATGTTGCCGGTGGACGCGCCCATGAACACTTTGACCCCGGCCACCTCGCTCGGATTCAGCGCTGCGACCGTGTCCAGATTGTCGTGACTGACGCCAAAGTGAAAACCGTAGTTGGCCACCGAGTTGATCGCTGCCCGGCGCTTTTTGTCGGCCAGCGCGTCAAGGGTCAGGGTGGCAGGGTTGGTGTTCGGCATGTCCATGAAACTGGTGATGCCCCCGGCCACGGCTGCACGGGATTCGGTGTGGATACTGCCCTTGGCCGGCGCACCCGGCTCACGGAAATGCACCTGGTCGTCAATCATTCCCGGCAGCAGCCATTGGCCGGTGGCGTCGATTTCACGGGTCGCGTTTTCACCTTCGATGCTGCCGGCGATCTTGACGATGCGCCCGTTGCTGACCAACAGATCGGCGTCGAACTCACGCCCCTCGTTCACCAGCCGCGCATTGCGAATCAGCACACTGCTCATGGTTCAGAACTCGTTCTGCAGGGCTTTGTAGCCGCGCACCAGGTCGACGTTGGTACGCGCCACGTCTTCGGAAAACTCCGAAGCGCTGACGCTCACCGGCGGGAATTGCGAGAGGTCGGTGCCCGGGCCGATGCGTGTCGTGGAGGGCACGTAGAACGCGTCCGGCAGATCCCGGCCGTCGACCACCGAGTTGTGCCGCACCACGCAACCGTTGCCGACCGCGCAGTTGAACAGAACGCTGTTGAAACCGATGAACACCCGGTCGCCGACCGTGCACGGACCGTGCACGATCGAGCGGTGGGCGATGGAGCTGAATTCGCCGATGGTCACCGCCGCGCCGGATTTGGAGTGGATCACCACGCCGTCCTGGATGTTCGAATTGGCGCCGATGATGATCGGTTCCATCTCGCCCGTGGCGTCCACTTCATCAGCGCGGATCACCGCGTACGGGCCGACGAACACGTTTTCGCCGATCACCACTTTGCCGCAGATGATCGCGGTTTTATCGACGTAAGCAGACTCGGCAATCTGCGGCAAATCACCTGAAGGATTTTTACGGATCATGGTTGGCTCAGGGCTTGGTAAAGAGTGTTGAGGTTGTATTCGAACAGCCCGGTGAAGGTGCTGGCCGGGCCACTGGCGGCGAGGGCGTCGGAGTACAGCGTGCCGCCGATGTGTGCGCCGCTTTCGTCGGCAATCTGTTTCAGCAGGCGCGCGTCCTTGATGTTTTCCATGAACACCGCTTTGACCTTGGCCTGGCGAATCTGGGTGATCAGCGCGGCGACTTCGGCAGCGGAGGGTTCGCGTTCGGTGGACAGACCTTGTGGCGCCATGAAGTCGATGCCGTAGGCCTGACCGAGATAACCGAAGGCGTCGTGGCTGGTAACGATCTTGCGGTTGCCCGGCGGCAGTGAACCGAGCTTGGCTTTCGCTTGGGCGAGGAGGGCGTAGATCCGTTTCAGGTAGGCCTGGCTGTTACGCTCGTAGTCGGCTTTGTTTGCCGGGTCGGCGGCGATCAGCGCCTTGGTGATATTGGCGACGTACAGCTCGGCGTTCGCCAGGTTGTGCCAGGCGTGTGGGTCGGGGACTGTTTCGCCGTCCTCATCCAGCGAGCGCGGAATCACGCCGCGACTGGCGCTGATCACCGGGGCTCTGGTGTCGGTGCTGGCGACCAGCCGATCCAGCCAGGGTTCGAAACCCAACCCGTTTTTGATGATCAGCTTTGCCTTGAGCAGTGCCTTGGCGTCATCCGGCGTCGGTTCGTAAGTGTGGGCATCGGCGTCAGGGCCGACCATGTTGGTGATCTGGATATGCTCGCCGCCGACCTGATGCACCATGTCGGCAAGGATGCTGAAACTGGTGACCACCGGCAGTTTTTCCGCCGCCGATAACGACATCGACAGCATCAGGCTGAACAGCACGAGTAGAACGCGCATCGGAAAACACCTCATTGGGATGTGAGCAAAGGCGGGCGGCGCAACAGACCGTGAACCGGTCCGAACACCACGGACAACAGGTAACCGCCACCGGCGACCAGCACGATGGCCGGGCCGCTGGGCAGCGAGTAGTAGAACGACAGCAACAGGCCGAGCCATACCGATGCGCAACCGATGAGCGCGGCGATGGCAATCAGGATCGGCAGGCGTCGGCTCCAGAAGCGTGAAGCGGCGGCGGGCAGCATCATCAGTCCGACCACCATCAAGGCCCCGATGGCCTGGAAACCGATCACCAGATTGAGCACCACCAGCGTGAGGAACACGCCGTGGGCGACGGGGCCAAGCCGGCTGACCGTGCGCAGGAAAAACGGATCGAGCGTGTCGAGCAGCAACGGTTTATAGATCAGTGCCATGGCCATCAGGCTGAGCGCCGATACCCACAACATGCCGTGGAGGGTCGGGCCGTCCACCGCCAGTGCGGAGCCGAACAGCAGGTGCAGCAAATCGAGTCGCTTGCCGGCGATTCCCAGAATCAGCACGCCGCTGGCCAGCGAGATGGGATAGATGGCTGCGAGGCTGGCGTCTTCGCGCAGGCCGGTGCGTCGGGTGATCCACGCGGCGAGTCCGGCCATGCTCAGACCGGCACCGAGTCCACCGAGGGTCAGCGCCGGCAGACTCAACCCGGCGAACCAGAACCCCAACGCGGCGCCGGGGAGGATGCCGTGGGCAACGGCGTCACCAATCAGGCTCATTCGGCGCAGGATCAGAAACACGCCCAGTGGTGCCGTGCTGCACGCCAGGACCAGACCGCCGAGCAGGGCCCGGCGCATGAAAACGAACTCGTGGAACGGTTGCCATAAATGGCTCAGCGTGAGCATCAGGCCACCTGCGTGTGAGGTGTTTGCTGGATAAGGTCGACGCTGCTGCCGAATGCGCAGCCGCTCGGTTTGATCAGCAAGGTCTGTGGAATGTGTTGGCGCACGGCGGCAAGGTCATGGCAAACCACGACCAGGGTTCTTCCTTGTTCGTGCCAGGCGTGCAGGTGTTGCCACAACAGTGTCTGTCCCATTTCGTCGAGCGCGGCATGGGGTTCGTCAAGCAGCAGCAACGGTGTGTCGGCCAGACTCAATCGGGCGAGCAGGGCGCGTTGCAGTTCCCCGCCGGAGAGGGCCATCAGGGGGCGATGTTCCAGTCCGCTCAGGTGCCAGTCTTCCAGTGCGGATTCGAGACGTTGGGCTCTCAGTTGCGAGGACAGTCGACGTCCCCAGAAACCGGCGGCCACCAACTCTTGAAGACTGATCGGGAACTGTCGATCCAGATGCTGTTGCTGAGGCAGGAAGGACAAACCGCTTTGGCGTGGAACACCCAACTCGACCTTGCCGGCCAGCGGTCGCTGTAGACCGGCGATGACTTTAAGCAGGCTGCTTTTGCCGCTGCCGTTGACGCCGATGATTGCCGTCAGGCTGCCGCTTTCCAACCTCAGGTTGAGCGGTGCAGTGAGCGGTTGGCCGGGTATTCCCCAGCTCAGGTTGTGGCAGCGAATCATGGCTGCTCCCGGCGCCAATGACTCTCGGCGACGGCGTCGTGAGCATGAAGGCTTTCGGCGTGGATGACTCGTACGTGGAATTCGCTGACACCGGGTGAGCGGCGCAGTGCCAGGTTCAGGCGTCGGGCGGCGTCTTCGCAGAACATCAGGTTCTGGCCATTGGCGAGGGCGAAGGCTTGTTCGTCGGCGCGTTTCACAGCGGTTTGCACGGCGGTGCCGAGGGCTGCTTCGGCGTCGTTGATGATGGATGTCAGCGGTAGTTCGTCGACGAATTCATCCAGGTGCAAATGTAGCTGGGCGGTACTGCGCTGGCTGTGAGGTGTGGCCACGATGCCTTGGGTCGAGCCTAACCACGCCAACACATCGGCGTGTTGCAGTGGTTTGTTGGCAAAGTCGTCGACAAATTGTTGCTGGATCAACTGCCTCGCCAATGCTGCGGAACAGGGGCAAGTTGAGGAATACGCGACGTCGATTTTCAGTTCCACGTGGAACACTTTGTTTTTTAGCTGGGCTGAAACGGTGACGGGATAGGTTTTCCACCCCGCCAAAGGGCTGACCAATGCCGACCTTCTCAGCAACAAATCAGTTTGGATATTCAGATAAGCGGTTTCGGACAGATCTTCGTGGCTGTCGAGGAAACGCTTTAGGACCTGGCGTAAAACAGCAGGAGAAAGGTTCTGCTGCTCCAGCGCTTCCAGCCCAAGATAGAGCCGTGACATGTGAATGCCGCGAGCGTCTCCATCATCCAGGCTGACGCCTGCATCCGCTTTGGCAGTCAAGCGTTGGCCTTCGATAAACACAGGTAATGCGATGCCGCACATCCCCACCCATTCGAGAGGCAGGGCCTGGCGGGCGGCTTGAGCCGCGACATCCGGCAAAGTCAGCGCGTTCATGAGCAGTTCCATCATGGTGATTGAATTTGATGTTACATTATAACAATTCAAACCACGATGCCTTTTTCATGAACAGGCTTTCATATGCACAGACGCCACTTGCTCAACCTGATGCTGGCCAGCGCGGCCTTTGTTTTGCCTTTTTCGGTGTCCGCCACGCAGATACGCAATGCGCGGCTTTGGCGTTCGGATGACAAGCTTCGGCTGGTGTTCGATCTGAGTGGTCCTGTGAGCTACAAGACCTTCACCTTGAGTGCGCCGGAGCGGTTGATCATCGATTTGAGCGGCGCCAGCCTGAGTGGGGATTTCAGCCAGTTGGCGTTATCCGGCACCCCTATTCATTCGATCCGCTCCGGCCATTTTGGCCAAGGGAACACCCGGATCGTGCTGGATCTAAGCAGCCCGGTTCAGCTCAACTCATTTTTGTTGGCGCCTCAAGATGGGCAAGGACATCGCCTGGTTTTGGACTTGATGAGCGCATCATCGGGGCGGCCTCCGAGCGTTCCACGTGAAACACCCCAGGAAAAATCCCACCCCAAGCGCGACATCATGGTGGTGGTCGACCCTGGTCATGGCGGAAAAGATCCGGGTGCAATCGGCGCCAAAGGCGAGCGGGAAAAAGATGTGGTTTTGTCTATTGCACAACTACTCGCACGTCGGCTTAAACGAGAGAAAGGATTTGATGTGAAGCTGGTTCGTAACGACGATTTCTTCGTCCCGTTGCGCAAGCGTGTGGAGATTGCGCGTCAGCACAAGGCCGATATGTTCATCTCGGTGCACGCCGATGCTGCACCGCGTCTGACGGCTTCTGGGGCGTCGGTGTATTGCCTGTCCGAGGGCGGCGCTACATCCGCCACCGCGCGGTTCATGGCGCAGCGTGAGAACGGTGTGGATCTGCTAGGCGCGACCAGCCTGCTCAATCTCAAGGACAAGGATCCGATGCTCGCTGGCGTGATCCTCGACATGTCGATGAACGCAACCATTGCTGCCAGTTTGCAACTCGGAAGCACAGTGCTGGGCAGCCTGGCCGGCATCACCACGCTGCACCAAAAGCGCGTGGAACAGGCTGGATTTGCCGTTCTGAAATCGCCGGATGTGCCGTCAATCCTGGTGGAAACCGGTTTCATTTCCAACGCACGGGACAGTCAGCGCCTAGTGACGGCGCGTCATCAGCAAGCCGTGGCAGACGGTTTGTTTGAGGGCTTGCAGCGCTACTTCCAGAAGAATCCGCCTGTCGACAGCTACATGGCCTGGCAACAAGAGCAGAAAGGATCGCCGGTTTAGCAGCCAGTGATCCGGCTGCAGGTGAACTTCGCACTGCTGCCGCCTGAGCTGGAGAACCGATTGATCGTCGTCCAGCCCACTCGCCGGTTGTAGCCAACCCAGGCTTCCCCATCGGAAGCGATGCCGGTGAAGAACGTCAGTTGCCCGTAGCGGCTGTTGGTTTGTGCCCAATAGCGGTTGCCCGCTTTCTCGAATCCGCGCAGGTAAATCGTGCTGCCGACGGTGTTGACGCTATAAGCGTTGCCGTTGCCATCGATGCACGCCAGGAGGTTCGCGCTGCGCGTGCAATTGGCGAGCCCCGGCACTTGTGCTTCGGCAGTCAGCGTCAGCAATGCCAGGTAGATAAACGAGTATTTCAACGCGGTTTTCATGACGTAACTCGGCGGCGATCTGATTACAGCTTCGGGCCCTTTGTCACTTTGGGCAAGAAGAGAGTGGATTGATTTTGTTGTTATACTATAACATTAATCGGACAAGGCTTTCCGTGGCTTCCATTTCAAGCGTCCGCTTCCCTGGTGATCTCATCGACGCCCAAGAACGCTAGCCCCCGAGAGCCTCCAGCGCTGTTTAGCGACCGTCTGATGAGGTTTATCCAATGTCTTCCCGACTTCCCGTGACCGTTTTGTCCGGCTTTCTCGGCGCCGGAAAAAGTACACTTTTGAATTACGTACTACGTAACAGAGACGATCTGCGCGTGGCCGTTATCGTTAACGATATGAGCGAGATCAACATCGATGGCGGCGAAGTCCAGCGTGATGTCAGCCTGAATCGTGCAGAAGAGAAGCTCGTGGAGATGAGCAATGGCTGTATCTGCTGTACGTTACGCGAAGACCTGCTTGAAGAGGTCAGCCAGCTGGCTCGTGAAGGCCGTTTCGATTACTTGTTGATCGAATCCACGGGAATCTCCGAGCCATTGCCAGTGGCCGAGACGTTCACCTTCCGTGATGAGCAGGGGCAAAGCCTCGCCGACATCGCTCGCCTCGACACCATGGTCACTGTAGTCGACGGCATGAACTTCCTGCCGGACTACCAGGCCGCGGAAAACTTAGCGTCCCGTGGCGAATTCCTCGGTGAAGAAGATGAGCGTTCGATCACCGATCTGCTGATCGAACAGATCGAGTTCGCCGACGTCCTGTTGATCAGCAAGATCGACTTGATCAGCAGCCGCGAGCGGGAGGAGTTGATGGCCATTCTCAGACGCCTCAACGCTCAGGCTGAGATCATCCCGATGGTCATGGGTGAAGTACCGCTGGCGAAGATTCTCAATACCGGTCGCTTCGACTTCGAAAAGGCCGCCCAGGCCCCGGGCTGGCTACAGGAACTGCGTGGCGAACATGTGCCAGAAACCGAGGAGTACGGCATCGCATCGACGGCTTATCGGGCGCGCCGGCCCTTTCATCCACAGCGTTTCTTCGACTTCATCGATCGTCCTTGGGTAAACGGCAAATTGCTGCGCTCCAAAGGCTTTTTCTGGCTGGCCAGCAAACCCACCGACGCCGGTAGCTGGTCCCAGGCAGGTGGCCTGATGCGCCACGGTTTCGCCGGGCGCTGGTGGCGTTTTGTGCCAAAAGAACAGTGGCCGCAGGATCAGGAAAGTACCGCCGCGATCATGGAAAACTGGATCGCCAGCGTAGGCGATTGTCGCCAGGAGCTGGTGTTTATCGGGCAGAACATCGATTTCGCACAGCTGTCGTCGGAACTCGATGATTGCCTGCTGACCGATGACGAGATGGCGCTCGGTACTCAAGGCTGGCTACAGCTACGTGATCCTTTTGGCTCCTGGCACGACGAGGTCGCTTGATGCTCGCCCTGAAACCGCTGCCAGGCAGCACGCGTCATCAGTCTTTCGGCCAGACCCCTCAGGCGCTGGCAAACATACTCGACGATGAAATCAACCTCGCGGTCTGGCAACGCCAGCTTCCGCTGCACATTGCCGAATTTGCTGACTTGTTGCTGTCTCTGAACGAACCTTACGCCGAGGCGCTGTGCCTGGAATTGCCGGACGAAGACGCAGAAGCGGATCTCACGGGACTGGCCAGCGGCTTTCGCGATCTGGAAGGCTACGAAGGGTTTATCGCCGACCTGAAATGGCTGGTCAGTGCCTTCGCCTGCCTGCTGGGCGCGCGGCGGATCGGCTTGCGCCTGCGGGTATTGGACAAGGCCATGTGTCCGCGTTTTCACGTCGATCATGTGCCGGTGCGGTTGATCACGACCTATTCAGGCGTTGGCAGCGAATGGCTCAGGGAAGGGGAAATGGACCGTCGGCAACTGGGACAGCCGCAAGCCGAGCCGCAGGAAACTTCACGGATTCAGCAATTGAATCGGGGCGAAGTGGCGTTGCTAAAGGGCGAGAAATGGCACGGCAACGAAGGTTTCGGGCTGATCCATCGCTCCCCGCAACCGGCGCCGGGTGAGCGGCGGCTGATGCTGACCCTCGACTGGCTCGGATAGCGCCTCAGGGCTTGAGCCATTTCCCCTGGCTCTGGGCCTCGCAGTAGGGCTGCAAATACGCCGCATCGGTGGCCACGCCGTAATAGTGGATATCCTGGCGATAAGGCATATTGGCGACTTGCGCGTTGCTGCACACGCCGAACGCGCCGGCGGGGCACTGGTCGACATATTGAACCTCGACTTTCTGCCCGGCCAGGGTCGGCTGACAGAAGCCGTCGCTGAACAGTTTTTCCGGGATGTTGCGGTTCTGCTGGCAGACTTTCACGTCAAGCCGCTCCGCCTGGCTGTGCACCACGCAGGCCTGTGCCAGCGCCTCGCCCGACATCAGCGCCAGCAGCAACGACCATCCCATCCACCGCATCTTCGACCTCCAGAAAACCTTGATCATGTTGCAGAACATTCCCACCCACGTCATCGCCGGCCCCTTGGGCGCGGGCAAGACCAGCCTGATCCGCCAGCTCATGGCCCAGCGCCCGACGGGCGAGCGTTGGGCGGTGCTGATCAACGAGTTCGGCCAGATCGGGCTCGACGCTGCGCTGTTGACCCGCGACGTCGATGGTATCGCACTGGGCGAAGTGGCCGGGGGCTGTTTATGCTGCGTGAACGGTGCGCCGTTCCAGATTGGTCTGGGGCGTTTGTTGCGCAAGGCACGGCCGGACCGCCTGTTCATCGAGCCCTCGGGGCTTGGGCATCCGGCGCAGTTGCTGAAGCAGCTGAGCGAGGCGCCGTGGCAAGGCGTTCTCGCCGTACAACCTTGCGTGCTGGTGCTGGACGCCCAGGCCCTCGTCGCGGGCAAACCGCTGCCGGACGCGCAGCGAGAAACCTTGTCCAGCGCAGGCTTGCTGCTGTTGAACAAAGCAGAATGCCTCGACGAGCCCTCGCGTGAACTAATCACCAGACAGTTGCCGTCTGTACGATTGATCTGGACGCAGCAGGCGATGTTGCCGCTGAGCGAGTTGCCAGGTCTGGAGGTGCAGGCGCAAGCAGGTGTGGATAAGTTGATCGTGCCCCAAGGGCTGGCGCAGATGCCGGCCATCTGGAGCGATCCGGCGTTGCCGATCTGCCTGAGCCAGGCGCAGGAGAGTGGTTGGAGCATCGGTTGGCGCTGGCATCCGAGCCAGGTATTCGATGTGTCGGGGATAACCCAATGGTTAAAAAGCCTGAACTGTCGGCGGGCCAAACTGGTAATTCACAGCCTGGACGGCTGGCAGTCAGCCAATGCGCTGGACAATGCCGAGCTCCGCTGGCTGCCCAGTGAATGGCGCAAGGATTCCCGAATCGAGCTGATTTTCGACGAACCGCAAGCGGTCGGTGAATTACAGGCCGGACTGGCCCGGTGTCGGCTTCAGGCGAGCTGATTCAAGGCTTCCACTTGGTGTGTTCCTGACGCCACTGGCTCAGCTCGATCACTTCACCACGCGGCTTGGTCACTTCCACCACGGGCGGCGTGTCATCAAATGGCGCCGGGTAGGGCGCCAGTTCGATCTGCGCGCTGTGCGCACCGAACTGGGTGATGGTGCCGTTGTGCCGGGTTTCGCCGGTCACGGTGAATTCGAAATTGTAGACCCGGGCCAGACGTCGCCGACCGCTGGCGTCCTTGATCAGACCGATCTTCTTCAGTGCCACGTTACCGTCGAGCAACTCGACGCCGACATTCACGCAATGCTGTTTGACCCGCTCCAGCGCCCGCTCGCGCAAGCCGTGGTTGTGCCAGAGCCACGCACCGGCGACGGCGAACAGCATCAGCACGAAAATGTTTTCCAGGGTGAGCATCAACACGAAACTCCAAATGATGGCGTCAGCTTAACTGCGTCGCCGGTCTGTCGTACAGGCTGCGTTTCGTCGCATACTGCGCGGCTTGAATTTCAATCGTTTTACGGAAAAACCCGAATGAAACGTACGCCTCATCTGCTCGCCATCCAGTCCCATGTGGTGTTCGGCCACGCCGGCAACAGCGCTGCGGTTTTTCCGATGCAGCGGGTCGGGGTAAATGTCTGGCCGCTCAATACGGTGCAGTTCTCCAACCACACACAGTACGGCCAGTGGGCCGGCGAAGTGCTGGCGCCGCACCGGATCCCCGAACTGGTCGAAGGCATCGCCGCGATCGGTGAGCTGGGCAATTGCGACGCCGTGCTGTCCGGCTATCTCGGCAGTGCGGCGCAGGGGCGGGCGATTCTCAGTGGCATCGAGCGGATCAAGGCGGCCAACCCGAAAGCCCTTTATCTGTGCGACCCGGTGATGGGGCATCCGGAAAAGGGCTGCAGCGTTCCTGCTGAAGTCAGTGATTTCCTGCTGGAAGAAGCCGCTGCCGTTGCGGACTTCATGTGCCCGAACCAGTTGGAGCTGGACAGCTTCTCCGGACGCAAACCGCAGTCGCTGTTCGATTGCCTGGCGATGGCGCGGGCGCTGCTGGCTCGTGGGCCGAAAGCGGTGCTGGTCAAACATCTGGATTATCCGGGCAAACCGGCGGATGGCTTTGAAATGTTGCTGGTGACCGCCGAGGGCAGCTGGCATCTGCGGCGTCCGCTGCTGGCGTTTCCGCGTCAGCCGGTGGGAGTGGGCGATCTGACGTCCGGACTGTTTCTGGCGCGCGTGCTGCTCGGGGATAGCCTGGTGGCGGCGTTTGAATTCACCGCAGCAGCGGTGCATGAAGTGCTGCTGGAAACCCAGGCCTGCGCCAGTTACGAACTGCAACTGGTGCGGGCGCAAGACCGGATTGCGCATCCGCGGGTGAAGTTCGAAGCCACGCCGATCAGCCTCTGATACCGCGTCGGCTTCAATCGCGAGCAGGCTCGCTCCCACGGATAAAACATCACCTGTGGGAGCGAGCGTGCTCGCGATAGCGGTCGTCAGATCGCTAAAATCTCAGGCGTCGCCCTTGATTTCCTGATAGCGCTTTTCCAGCTCCTGACGGATCTGCCGGCGTTGTTGCGCCTGCATGTAGCGGCGCTTGTCTTCGCTGTTCTGTGGTTGCAGCGGCGGTACGGCGGCGGGTTTGCGCTGATCGTCTACCGCGACCATGGTGAAGAAGCAGCTGTTGGTGTGGCGTACCGAGCGCTCGCGGATGTTCTCGGTCACCACTTTGATGCCGACTTCCATCGAGGTGTTGCCGGTGTAGTTGACCGACGCCAGGAAGGTCACCAGTTCGCCGACATGGATCGGCTCGCGGAAAATCACCTGATCCACCGACAGGGTCACCACGTAGCGGCCGGCATAACGGCTGGCGCAGGCGTAGGCCACTTCGTCGAGGTATTTGAGCAGGGTGCCGCCATGGACATTGCCAGAGAAGTTGGCCATGTCGGGGGTCATCAGTACCGTCATCGACAGCTGGGCGTTTCCGGGTTCCATAACGTTCTCACGGGTCAAGGCAGGGTTGCTGGAAAAAACACCTCTGCGGGTGCCTGGTCGCTTTTCAAAAGCACCGTTATCGGGACGCCAGGCAACTGGCCGCCGTCACGCCCGAATCGATCTGTTTCCATATATTGCACCGCCTTTCAGCCGGAAGTCGCGGTGTTACCCTGCAAAAGCGCCTTCCCAAGGGCGATTCCTACACCCAAAGCGGATTTTTACTCAGCTCGCCCAGACATTTCCCATGCCTGCGTGAGCCTCGTCATTCAAGGAGCCCACACCATGCATGCCATCAGCTTTATTCAGGATCTGGCGGTGATCATGTTGGTCGCAGGTGTGGTGACCGTGCTGTTCCACCGCTTCAAGCAGCCGGTAGTACTCGGCTACATCGTCGCCGGTTTCATCATCGGCCCGCACACACCGCCATTCGGCCTGATCCACGACGAAGAAACCATCAAGACCCTCGCCGAGCTGGGGGTGATTTTCCTGATGTTCTGCCTGGGCCTGGAGTTCAGCCTGCGCAAGCTGTTCAAGGTCGGCGCCACGGCCTTCATCGCGGCGTTCCTCGAAATTGTCCTAATGATCTGGATCGGCTACGAAATCGGCCGCTGGTTCGACTGGAACACCATGGATTCGCTGTTCCTCGGCGCGATCCTGGCGATTTCCTCGACCACCATCATCGTCAAGGCGCTCAACGACCTGAAGATGAAAAACGAGCGCTTCGCGCAGTTGATCTTCGGTGTGCTGATCGTCGAGGACATTCTCGGCATCGGCATCATCGCCTTGCTGTCGAGCATCGCGGTCAGCGGCACGGTGAGTTCCGGCGAAGTGTTTTCTACCGTCGGCAAGCTCTCACTGTTCATGATCGTCGCGCTGGTCGTCGGCATTCTGTTGGTGCCGCGACTGTTGGCCTACGTGGCGAAATTCGAAAGCAACGAGATGCTGCTGATCACCGTGCTGGGCCTGTGTTTCGGCTTCTGCCTGCTGGTGGTCAAACTCGAGTACAGCATGGTGCTCGGGGCGTTCCTGATCGGCGCGATCATGGCCGAGTCGCGGCAACTGCTGAAAATCGAGCGCCTGATCGAGCCGGTTCGCGACCTGTTCAGTGCGATCTTCTTCGTCGCCATCGGCCTGATGCTCGATCCGATGATCCTTCTGCAATACGCGTGGCCGATTGCGGTGATCACTGTGGCCGTGGTGCTGGGCAAGATGCTGTCCTGCGGCCTCGGAGCGTTTATCGCGGGGAATGACGGACGCACCTCACTGCGGGTCGGGATGGGGCTTTCGCAGATTGGCGAATTTTCTTTCATCATCGCGGCGCTGGGGATGACCCTGCAGGTCACCAGCAACTTCCTGTATCCGGTGGCCGTGGCGGTTTCGGTGATTACCACGTTGCTGACGCCGTACCTGATCCGGGCTGCCGATCCGCTGTCGATCAAGCTGTCCGCCGCGATGCCGCAGCGCCTCGGTCGAGTGTTCGGAATGTACGGCGAATGGCTGCGCAGCATTCAGCCGCAGGGTGAGGGCGCGATGCTGGCGTCGATGATCCGGCGGATCCTGCTGCAGGTCGGGGTCAATCTGGCGCTGGTGATCGCGATTTTCTTTGCTGGCGCTTTCTTTGCCGGACGCCTCTCGATCTGGATGCAGGACTGGATCAGCGATCCAAGCTGGCAGAAGGCGTTGATCTGGGGCGGGGCGTTGCTGGTGTCGTTGCCGTTCCTGATCGCGGCCTATCGCAAGCTCAAGGCGCTGTCGATGCTGCTGGCGGAGATGGGCGTTAAGCCGGAAATGGCCGGGCGTCACACGCAGCGAGTGCGCCGGGTGATCGCCGAAGTGATCCCGATCATCTCGCTGCTGGTGATTTTCCTGCTGCTGGCAGCCTTGTCGGCCAGTATCTTGCCGACCAACAAGCTGCTGGTGCTGATCGCCGTGGTCGCGGCCGCCGTGGCGGCGCTGCTCTGGCGCTGGTTCATCCGGGTGCACACGCGGATGCAGGTGGCCTTGCTGGAAACCCTCGACAACCACAAGGAGCCGTCGGGGCACTGACCACCCATGGGGAGGGGCGTTTCAGCTTTCCAGCCAGACGTCCCGAGCCCAGTGCCAGACCGATTCCCAGGACTCTTCGGTGATCAGTTCTTCTTCGCCCGACCACAGCACCACGGTGCCGTCTTCTTCGACGCAGTAGTAGTCATCACCGTCCTGGCAGATCGGAATCAGGTCGCGCGGCACGCCGGCATCCCAGGCGTTGGCGGCAACGTCCGGCAGGTAGGTGTGGGATTGCGGGTCGGTGACGGTCACCGGCTCCAGACTGCCGTAAACCACGTCGCTGACGGTCAGCAGAAACTCTTTGAAGACGAACGGGATGTTGATGAAGAGCTCTTCTTCGATTTCCACCAACTGGTCTTCGTCGGGCAACTCCAGGGGAACCGGTACGGGTTCGTTGGCTTCGCGCAGTTGTTCGATGATTTCTTCCACGTCCGGGATCCTCTTGCTTGAATGGCGCGGTTTATATGGGCCGGTTTATACAGTAGCTCGCTATAGATGCAACCGCGAAATAGAAAACCCCGGCCGAGGCCGGGGTTTTCATTACTGCGGGTAAAACGTCGGAGGTTATCAGCCGTTCTGGCGGATACCGGCGACCAGCCAAGGCTGGTTGTCGCCCTGTGGACGTTCCATGTTCCAGCTTTCGCTGAACACTTCGCCCTGCTGGTCGAAACGCGAAGTCTTCGACACGCCGCTGAAGGTCAGCGTGGCAATGGTCTTGTCCGCACGGTCATCCACGCCATCCAGTTGCACCTGGAGATTGTCGATGTAGGTGGACTGGAACGCATCACCCAGTTCCGCACGCTCGCGCTTGAGGAACTCGAACATTTGCGGAGTCACGAACTCGGCGATCTTGTCCATTTCGTTGGTGTCCCAGTGCTGCTGCAGCGCCTGGAAGTGGCTGCGGGCGGCTTCAAGGAAGCGCTGTTCGTTGAACCAGGCCGGCGCGTTGATCACCGGACGGGCGGCAGCAGGCGCGGCCGAACCACCGAAGATCGAACCCATGGCTGCTGGTTTCTGTTCAAACACTTCACGCTGCATCGGCGCGCCGGCCGGAGCGAACTGCTCCTGCTGCTTGCGACGACGGGCGGCGATGAAGCGGAAGATCACGAACGCGATCACGGCCATGATCAGGATGTCGAAGAACTGCATGCCTTCGAAGCCACCGCCCATGAACATGGAAGCGAGCAGGCCACCGGCCGCGATGCCGGCCAGAGGGCCGAGCCATTTCGAAGCACCGCCGGCCTTGGCCGCAGCGCCCGCGGCACCGGCAGCACCAGCGGTCGCCGCAGCGCCGCCCATGCCTGGGGAAGAAGGAGCCATCTGGCTGGTCTGGTGCGTCGGCGCAGCGCCGGCGCTTTTGCCACCACCAAAGCGCTTGGCGTTGGCGTCGAGGCTCATCGTCAGGCCGATGCACAACGCCATGGCGATGCTAAGAAAACGTTTCATAAAGGGAATTCCCGTTTGTGGAGACACGCGCGCCATGTTGCACAGCTGAAGTGTTACTGGCTAGCGAGAGAGTGTTTCGGGCTTTTGCCTGACAGGTTACGTTCAGCTCGGTCGGGGCAATAAGGCCATGTACTTTTGTCTGTAGGAAAAGGAGATAGGTTCAGCAGGAAACGGATCAGCGCCGCAAGGCCAGCATCACCACACCGGCGGTGATCAGACCGATACCGCCCCACTGGCGCAGGTCGAGTTTCTCGCCCAGCAGGATCACACCGAGCACCGCCACGAAGACCACGCTGAGCTTGTCCACCGGGGCGACCAGCGATGCCGGTCCGACTTTCAACGCCCGGAAGTAGCACAGCCACGAAGCGCCAGTACCCAGCCCGGACAACAGCAGGAACAGGTAGCTCTTGGCGGAGATCGATCCCAAGGACTGATATTGGCCCGTGGCGTACAAAATCAAGGCCAGACTGACCAATACGACGATTGTGCGTAGCAGGGTGGCGAAGTCGGAGTTGACGTTTTCGATGCCGATCTTGGCGAAGATGGCCGTCAGCGCGGCGAAGGTGGCCGAGAGCAGGGCCCAGAACGTCCAGGAAGAAAAGAAGCCCGAGCCCATCGATGTTGCCTCCAGTGCCCGTTCCCGCGCCGGGCGCGGGAACGGACGGTGACTTATATGGCTTCCAGCTTCGCGTACCCGAGCATCAGCCACTTGCTGCCTTCGGCGAAATTCACCTGCACCCGGGCCTGGGCGCCGGCGCCTTCGAAGTTGAGGATCACACCGTCGCCGAAGATCGAGTGACGGACAGCCTGGCCAAGGCTCAGGCCGGTTTCCGGAATCTCGCTGCCGCTGAACAGGTTGCTGCCGCCCATCGACTGGTTGCCGCCGAACGGCCGGCTGACGCTGTTGGACAGGCGCACTTCCTGAATCAGGCCTTTCGGTACTTCCCGTACGAAACGCGACACCTTGTTGTAGGTTTCGCTGCCGTACAGGCGTCGGGTTTCAGCATAGGTCATCACCAGATTCTGCATCGCCCGGGTAATGCCGACATAGGCCAGTCGCCGCTCCTCCTCAAGGCGCCCCGGTTCTTCCAGGCTCATCTTGTGCGGGAACAGGCCTTCTTCCATGCCCACCAGGAACACGTAAGGGAATTCCAGGCCCTTGGCGCTGTGCAGGGTCATCAACTGAATGCTGTCTTCGTGCTCGTCGGCCTGGGTGTCGCCGGCCTCCAGCGAAGCGTGACCGAGGAACGCCGCCAGCGGCGTCAGCTCTTCGTCTTCTTCGGTGTTCTCGAAGTTGCGCGCGGCGCTGACCAGTTCCTCAAGGTTTTCCACCCGGGCCTGGCCTTTCTCGCCTTTTTCCGCTTCGTGGTAGGCGATCAGTCCGGATTGCTCGATAACGGTCTGGGTCATCAGGTGCAACGGCATCTCGGCGCACTTGGCGGCGAGATTTTCGATCAGCTCGATAAACGCGCCCAGCGCACCGGCGGCGCGACCGGTCAGACCCTTGTTGGCCACCAGCTGGCGCATGGCTTCCCACATCGACACATCGCTGTGACGGGCATGGTCGCGGATCGCTTCGACGGTTTTCTCGCCGATGCCGCGAGCCGGGACGTTGATCACCCGCTCCAGGGCCGCATCGTTGCCGCGACCTTCCAGCAAACGCAGGTAAGCCATGGCGTTCTTGATTTCCGCCCGCTCGAAGAAGCGCTGACCGCCATAGATGCGGTACGGAATGCGTTCACGCAGCAAGGCTTCTTCCAGAACGCGCGATTGGGCGTTGGAGCGGTAGAGAATCGCGATATCGCTGCGAGCCAGGCCGGTTTTCAGCGCACTTTCGATGGTTTCGACAACGTAGCGCGCTTCATCGTGTTCGTTGAAGGCGGCGTAAAGGTTGATTGCTTCGCCGTCGCCACCATCGGTCCACAGTTCTTTGCCGAGACGTCCGGTGTTGTTGGCGATCAGGGCGTTGGCGGCTTTGAGGATGCCGGCCGTGGAGCGGTAGTTCTGCTCCAGACGGATGGTCACCGAATCCGGGAAGTCCGAAGAATACTGGTGGATGTTCTCGATTTTCGCGCCGCGCCAGCCGTAGATCGACTGGTCGTCGTCGCCAACCACCATCAGGCTGTCGCCACCCTTGCCCAGCAGACGCAACCAGGCGTACTGCACGGCGTTGGTGTCCTGGAATTCGTCCACCAGAATATGTCGGAAACGCTTCTGGTAGTGCGCCAGCAGGCCCGGGTGGTCGCGCCACAGGTCGAGGGCGCGCAGCAGCAGTTCGGAGAAATCGATGACGCCGGCACGCTGGCACGCCGCCTCGTAAGCCTCATAAATGCCGCGCATGGTGGCAAGGAACAGATCGCCGCTGGCCTGAATGTGTTGCGGACGCAGACCTTCGTCTTTCTGCCCGTTGATGAACCACTGGGCCTGACGGGCCGGCCAGCGTTGCTCGTCCAGCCCCAGCTCGCGGATCACCCGCTTGACCAAGCGTTGCTGGTCGTCGCTGTCGAGAATTTGAAAGGTCTGGCTCAGCCCGGCTTCCTGCCAGTGCGCCCGCAACAGGCGGTGCGCCAGGCCGTGGAAGGTACCGACCCACATGCCGGCCGGGTTGATGCCCAGCAATTGCTCGATGCGGTGACGCATCTCGGCAGCGGCTTTGTTGGTGAAGGTCACCGACAGAATCGAGTGGGGCGAGGCGTTTTCGACCTGGATCAACCAGGCGATACGGTGCACCAGCACTCGGGTTTTGCCGGAGCCGGCACCGGCCAGGACCAATTGACGACCAACGGGAGCCGCTACGGCCTGGCGTTGGGCATCGTTGAGGGAGTTCAGCAGAAGGGAGAGATCATCGCGCATCGGGGCATTCTAGGGTGCGCCGCAGGCCCGGGCAAACCGAGCTTTGCATTAGCCGATGAAAGTCCTGCCGATGACGACCGGTCGGTCACCGGCTACAGGCGTTGGCCCGCCTCGCTTGGGGGCTTTTGCGGGTGTCGGGAGGCTGAAAAGTTTCGGTGAAATTATGATCTGGGGCAGTTTGGCAAGTGGTTCGGCTTGTGTATGCTCCGTCCACGTTTCCGGGCGCATGCTCACACTTATAAGAACAAGAACGTTGCCTATGACCCTCAGCTTCGACCTGTCGGGCCCCTCTGTGGAACCCAGGGTAATCCGCAAGCATTACGCCACCCAGATGGCGGTCGAGCGCACGCGCCTTCTTTATCAGGGTTCGCTGTTGCCAACCCTGTTCATGTTGATCAATGGTCTGGTCTGCGCCGGTCTGCTCTGGAGTCCGCAGCGTTACTTCGTGGTCAGCGTCTGGCTGGTGTGGCTGCTGTCGCTGGTGGCGTTGCGGGTGATTCAGGTCGCGGCCTTCGATTCGGCGATTCCCGATCGCCAGGCCCAGCCGATCTGGGGGCGGATGTTCCTGCTCGGCTCGACCATGACCGGCCTGACCCTGGCCGGTGCCGGCATCGCCCTGGTCCCGGCCGACAACTTCATGCAGCAAGCCTGGGTGTTCGGCCTGATCGGTGCCGCGACCCTGTCGGCCAGCGTGGCCTACGCCGTGAGCATTCCGGCCTTCCTTTCCTTTACCTTGCCGTGCCTGCTGCCGGCCATCGGCTACCTGTTCTGGGGCGGTGACGAACTGGCGCGCGGCTGGGGCTGGCTCGGGCTGATCCTGCTCGGCTCGCTGAGTGTGGTGGCGTGGCAGGTCAATCGGCTGATTGATCGCGGTTTGCTGCGGCGCTTCCAGAACCAGCACCTGATCGAACACCTGCAACAGACACAAACTCGCAGCGAACAGCTCAATCAGGAGCTGGCGAAGGAAATCGAACATCGGCGTTGCGCCGAGGGCAAGTTGCGTGAAGCCCAAGTTGAACTGGAGGACCGAGTCGCCCAGCGCAGCCGGGAACTGGACGTCGCCAACCAGGCCCTGAGCAAGAGCGAGGCGCGCCTGGCCCTGGCGTTGAAAGCCAGTGAGCTGGGGCTGTGGGACTGGAACCTGCAGACCGACGAAGTTCACCACACACAGATTCAGGAACTGTTTGGCATTGACCCGGAATACGTCACCGGGCTGCTCAGGCATCTGCGGCCACGCCTGCACCCGGAAGATGTGCCGCCGCTCAAACGGGCGTTGATCGAGCACTTGAAGGGGCGCACCGAGGATTATCAGATCGAATACCGCGTGCGCCACGGCGACGGTCACTGGGTCTGGATCGAAGACCGTGGGCGAGCGGTGGAGCGCGACGAGAACGGGCGGGTCATCCGCATGGTCGGCACCCGCCGCGACATTAGTGTCAGCAAAAGCCTGGAAGCCCAGCAACAACTGGCGGCGACGGTGTTCGAGGCCGCCAGCGAAGGCATCGTGATCCTCGACCCGAATTATTCGCTGATCGCCATCAACCAGGCCTTCAGCCGGGTCACCGGGTATGACATCGACGACATGCTCGGGCGCAACGTCGTCGAACTGCCGTGCAGCCGCGACGCCCGTCGACACTACGTCGCGATCCGCCACGCGCTGGAGCAGCACGGCAGTTGGCAGGGCGAATTGGTGGAAACCCGCAAGAACGGCGAGCTGTATCCGCAATGGCTGCAATTGAATGCCGTGCGCGACAGTCGGGGAAATGTGAGCCATATCGTCGGCTTCTTCGCCGATCTGTCGGCGCGCCGCGAATCCGAAGAGCGCATGCGCTACCTGACCCACTACGACGAACTCACCGGCCTGGCCAATCGCTCGCTGTTCCGCGAACGCCTGCACGAAGCTCATCAGCGCGTGCGACAGGGCGGGCGTCGGAGTCTGGCGTTGCTGCACATCAATCTGGATCGCTTCAAGCTGCTCAACGACAGTCTCGGCCATGAGATTGCCGATCAGTTACTGCAAAAGATGTCGCGGCGGCTGGTAAATGCTCTGCCGGAAGCCGACACCATCGCCCGGCTGTCCGGCGATGAGTTCGCGGTACTGTTCGACGCCTACGGCAACCTGTCGAGCCTGGCGCGGGTCGCCACGCGACTGTCGAGCAAGCTGCGACTGCCGTTGACCGTAGAAGGACATGAACTGGTGGTCAGCGCCTCGATGGGCATCAGCATGCTGCCGGACAACGCCCGGGAGATTTCCGCGCTGGTCAGCCAGTCCAACATGGCCATGCAACATGCCAAGCACCTGGGCGGCAACAACTTCCAGTTCTACACCGACAGTCTGCAGGCCAGCACGCTGGAGCGCCTGCAACTGGAAAACCAGCTGCGCAAAGCCATCGAGGAAAAGCAGCTCAACGTCTTCTATCAACCGAAACTGTGCCTGGCGACCGGGCGTCTCAACGCGGCGGAAGCGCTGGTGCGCTGGGATCACCCGACCATGGGCCGGGTACCGCCGGGGGATTTCATCGGTCTGGCCGAAGAAACAGGGCTGATCGGGCCGATCGGCGAATTCGTCCTGCGTCAGGCCTGCTGGCAGGCGTGTGAATGGCAGCGTCAGGGGCTGGCGCCGATCCGGGTTTCGGTGAACCTGTCGGTGCATCAACTGCGCCAGGGCAAACTGGTCAGTCTGGTGCGCCAGGTGCTGGAGGAAACCGGCCTGGCACCGCACTACCTCGAACTGGAGCTGACCGAAAGCCAGCTGCTCGACAGCGTCGAACACATCATCGCCACGTTCCAGCAATTGCGGGATCTGGGGGTGAAGCTGGCGATCGATGATTTCGGCACCGGGTATTCATCGCTGAGCTATCTGAAGCGGATTCCGGTGGACTACGTGAAGATCGATCAGGCCTTTATTCGCGGGTTGGGCGAGGGCAGCGAGGACGCGGCGATCACCCGGGCGATCATTGCGATGGCTCACGGGCTGTCACTGAAAGTTGTCGCCGAAGGTGTCGAGCGATCCGAGCAGCTGGCGTTTCTGAAAGCTGAAGGTTGCGACGAGGTGCAGGGCTATCTGATCAGCCGTCCGGTGGAGGCGGTCGGCCTTGCTGCGTTGTTGCGTGAACAGGAAAAACCGCTGTAAAGGGCTACATGCAGCGCATGTCGCCTGATCCGGGGGGATCGAGTTACGCATTGAGCAGGCAAAAAGCCGATTCATGTAGTATAACTACAAGCTTGCTACATCCCCGGCATCTGGCCAAAGCACATCTTTCCATAACAAGAGTCCAGCCCCTTGAATCTGCTGCAACACATCGCCCAGTCACGTCACCTGTTACGCAAGTCGGAGCTCAAGGTCGCCGACCACGTGCTGCTTGACCCTGCGGCAGTGATGCACAGTTCCATGGCCGACCTGGCTCACAGCGTCGGCATCAGCGAGCCGACCATCGTGCGCTTCTGCCGGGCCATCGGTTGTTCCGGTTTTCAGGATCTGAAACTCAAGCTCGCGCAAAGCCTCGCTGCCGGCGCCAGCTTCGGTCAGTTCGCGATCCATGAAGACGACTCCGTCGCCGACTACAGTCTGAAGATTTTCGACACCACGTTGCACACGCTGATGGAGGTTCGCGAGAAGCTCGATCCTCTGGAGCTGCAACGCGCGGTGACGCTGATGTCCCAGGCCCAGCGCGTCGAGTTCTACGGTTTCGGTGCGTCGGGCGCGGTGGCGGCGGATGCGCAGCACAAGTTCTTCCGTCTGCTGCTGACCGCCGCGGCGTATTCCGACCCGCATATGCAGGCGATGTCGGCGGTGACGCTGAAGCCGACAGACGTGGCGATCTGCATTTCCCAGTCCGGCCGTTCCAAAGACTTGCTGATCACCGCCAACCTCGTTCGCGAGAGCGGTGCGTCGCTGATCACCTTGTGCCCGAGCCAGACACCGCTGGCCGAGCTGTCGACCGTCAACCTGGCGATCGACGTTCACGAAGACACCGAAATCTACACGCCGCTGACCTCGCGTATCGCTCACCTGGTGGTGATCGACGTACTGGCGATGGGCGTGGCCATGGCGCGCGGGCCGAGCCTGGTCAACCACCTCAAGAGCGTCAAGCGCAGCCTGCGCAGCTTGCGGCTGTCGCCAAAATCGGTGAAAGCGCTGGATGACTGATTGTCGTGGGGTGATGGCAATCTTCATCTGCCTGTAACCCCGACGCAGCCAAATCGTCATCCACCGCGCCTATCGTGAAACTCCCGTAAACGCCTTGGGAGACTCGAAATGGCTCAGCCTTACGAAGAACGCAACAGCGCCGCGAAAACCCGTCGTCAGCAGGAAGACCAGCGCCGCATGGAGTTTCGCCGCGCCATCGAAGATCGCTTCGAACTTCGCCAGCTTCAGGCCGAAATCGGCGATTTTCCCGAGGACATCAATCACTGGCAGGCAGCGCCGGCAGCTTCCCGTCGAAGCGCTCAACCAGCGCGCTGATCTGCACCCGTTCGCTGCGGATAAACGCCAGGAAGGCGTGCGCCACCGGTGACAGCCGCTTGGCTTTGGCTTGCACCAGGCACCAGCTGCGAAACAGCGGCAATTCTTCGACCGGCAGCTCGACCAGGCCGCCGGTCGCCAGCTCCAGGTTCAGGGCGTGGCGCGTCAACAGCGCCAGGCCCAGACCCGCTACCACGCATTCACGCTGGGCTTCGGCCGACGCCACTTCCTGGGTCTGGGTGAAGTGCACGCGCTTCTCCTTGAAATACTCCTCGCAGGCCAGTCGCGTGCCCGAGCCGGGTTCGCGGATCAGCAGGGTGTACGGCTCAAGGTCCTGCAAACGCAGCGGACCCATGTGTGCCAGCGGATGATCCGGCCGCGCCACGGCGACGATCGGGTTGTTGAGGAACGGCAGGAATTCCAGACCCATGTCCTGGGGCACCATCGACATGATCACCAGATCGTCGCGGTTGTCGGAGAGCCGGCGGATCACCTGGCCACGGTTGACCACCGTCAGTTGCAGATTTACTTCCGGATGCTGACGCTTGAACGCCGCGAACAGATGCGGCACGAAGTATTTGGCGCTGGATTCCACCGCCAGCTTCAACTGGCCCTGCAGCGAGCCCTGCATGTCCGAGAGCTGCATGTCGAGGTTTTCCAACCGGCCGAAGATGTCCCGGCTGGCGCGCTGAAGTGCTTCGGCCGCTTCGGTCATGTAGAGTTTTTTGCCCACGTAATCGAATAGTGGCTGGCCGATCAGCTCTTCGAGCTGACGAATCTGTAGGCTGACGGCCGGTTGTGTGAGCGACATTTCCTCGGCGGCACGGCTGTAGGAGCGCAAATCGCACACTTCGTTGAAGATCTGCAATTGACGCAATGTCATACGCATCAAGGACTTACGCATTTTCTACCGACTCTGGCCGTGGGCTGATGCGTTGACTATAAGTCTTTACTTATGCCTGACCCAATTTTTATTCATTTTTGTTAATCCCTTGTCAGCGCTAGTGTGGAGCCGAGACCAGATTGAAACATTTGGTCACGTGCCGACCTGGGTCTAGCAGGTCGTGGTGCCACCGGCTCAAGGGAACCTCCAAGTGATAACAAAGATCCTGATCGCCAACCGTGGTGAGATTGCCGTACGAATCGTGCGTGCCTGCGCCGAGATGGGCATCCGCTCGGTCGCGATCTATTCCGACGCCGACCGGCATGCCTTGCATGTGAAGCGTGCGGACGAGGCCCACAGCATTGGTGCCGAGCCGCTGGCCGGTTATCTGAACCCGCGCAAGCTGGTGAACCTGGCCGTGGAAACCGGCTGTGATGCGCTGCACCCCGGTTACGGTTTCCTCTCGGAAAACGCCGAGCTGGCAGACATCTGCGCCGAACGCGGGATCAAATTCATCGGCCCGTCGGCGGAAGTCATCCGTCGCATGGGCGACAAGACCGAAGCGCGCCGCAGCATGATCAAGGCCGGCGTGCCGGTCACGCCGGGCACCGAAGGCAACGTCTCGGGCATCGAGGAAGCATTGAACGAGGGCGATCGCATCGGTTATCCGGTGATGCTCAAGGCCACTTCCGGTGGTGGCGGTCGCGGTATCCGTCGCTGCAACAGCCGCGAAGAACTCGAACAGAATTTCCCCCGAGTCATTTCCGAAGCCACCAAGGCCTTCGGTTCGGCGGAAGTGTTCCTGGAAAAATGCATCGTCAATCCGAAACACATCGAAGCGCAGATCCTCGGCGACAGCTTCGGCAACGTCGTGCATCTGTTCGAACGTGACTGCTCGATCCAGCGTCGCAACCAGAAGCTGATCGAAATCGCCCCGAGCCCGCAACTGACCCCGGAACAGCGCGCCTACATCGGCGACCTGTCGGTGCGTGCAGCCAAGGCCGTGGGCTACGAGAACGCCGGCACCGTGGAGTTCCTGCTCGCCGAGGGCGAGGTGTACTTCATGGAGATGAACACTCGGGTGCAGGTGGAACACACCATCACCGAAGAAATCACCGGGATCGACATCGTCCGCGAACAGATCCGCATCGCCTCCGGCCTGCCGCTGTCGGTGAAGCAGGAGGACATCCAGCACCGCGGTTTTGCCCTGCAATTCCGGATCAACGCCGAAGACCCGAAAAACAACTTCCTGCCGAGCTTCGGCAAGATCACGCGCTACTACGCCCCCGGCGGCCCTGGCGTGCGTACCGACACGGCGATCTACACCGGCTACACCATCCCGCCGTTCTACGACTCGATGTGCCTGAAATTAGTGGTGTGGGCGCTGACCTGGGAAGAGGCGATGGACCGTGGCCTGCGCGCCCTCGACGACATGCGTCTGCAAGGCGTGAAGACCACCGCCGCGTATTACCAGGAAATCCTGCGCAACCCGGAATTCCGTAGCGGCCAGTTCAATACCAGCTTCGTTGAAAGCCACCCTGAACTGACCAACTACTCGATCAAGCGCAAACCCGAAGAGCTGGCCCTGGCCATCGCCGCCGCCATCGCCGCCCACGCAGGCCTGTGAGGAATAGAACAATGACTAAAAAGATTTTCGTAACCGACACCATCCTGCGCGACGCTCACCAATCGCTGCTCGCCACCCGCATGCGCACCGAAGACATGCTGCCGATCTGCGACAAGCTCGACAAAGTCGGCTACTGGTCGCTGGAATGCTGGGGCGGCGCGACCTTCGACGCCTGCGTGCGTTTCCTGAAAGAAGACCCGTGGGAGCGTCTGCGCCAACTGCGCGCGGCGCTGCCCAACACCCGTCTGCAAATGCTCCTGCGCGGGCAGAACCTGCTGGGGTACCGCCACTACAGCGATGACGTGGTCAAAGCGTTCGTCGCCAAGGCCGCAGTCAACGGCATCGACGTGTTCCGCATCTTCGACGCGATGAACGACGTGCGTAACCTGCGCGTGGCGATCGAAGCGGTGAAGGCTGCCGGCAAACACGCCCAGGGCACCATCGCCTACACCACCAGCCCGGTGCACACCATCGACGCGTTCGTCGCCCAGGCCAAGCAAATGGAAGCCATGGGTTGCGATTCGGTGGCGATCAAGGACATGGCCGGTCTGCTGACCCCATACGCGACCGGTGAGCTGGTGCGTGCACTGAAAGCCGAGCAGTCGCTGCCAGTGTTTATCCACTCCCACGACACCGCCGGCCTGGCAGCCATGTGCCAGCTCAAGGCAATTGAAAACGGTGCCGACCACATCGACACCGCCATCTCCAGCTTCGCTTCGGGCACCAGCCACCCTGGCACCGAATCGATGGTCGCTGCACTCAAGGGCACCGAGTTCGATACCGGTCTGAACCTGGAGCTGTTGCAGGAAATCGGCCTGTACTTCTACGCCGTGCGCAAGAAGTACCACCAGTTTGAAAGCGAATTCACCGCCGTCGATACCCGTGTTCAAGTGAACCAGGTGCCGGGCGGGATGATTTCCAACCTGGCCAACCAGTTGAAAGAGCAGGGCGCTCTGAACCGCATGGGCGAAGTGCTGGCGGAGATTCCGCGCGTGCGTGAAGACCTTGGCTTCCCGCCGCTGGTGACCCCGACTTCGCAGATCGTCGGCACCCAGGCGTTCTTCAACGTGCTGGCCGGCGAGCGCTACAAGACCATTACCAACGAGGTGAAGCTCTACCTGCAAGGCGGCTACGGCAAGGCGCCGGGCACCGTGAACGAGAAGCTGCGTCGCCAGGCCATCGGCAGCGAAGAGGTGATCGACGTACGTCCGGCCGATCTGCTCAAGCCGGAAATGACCAAGCTGCGTGCCGATATCGGCGCACTGGCCAAGTCCGAAGAAGACGTGCTGACCTTCGCCATGTTCCCGGACATCGGTCGCAAGTTCCTCGAAGAGCGTGCCGCCGGCACCCTCACTCCGGAAGTGCTGCTGCCGATCCCGGAAGCGGGCAAGGTGGCTTCGGCCGGCGGCGAAGGCGTACCGACCGAGTTCGTCATCGACGTGCATGGCGAAACCTACCGCGTGGACATCACCGGTGTCGGCGTCAAGGCTGAGGGCAAGCGTCACTTCTACCTGTCCATCGACGGCATGCCGGAAGAAGTGGTGTTCGAGCCGCTCAACGAATTCGTCGGCGGCGGCAGCAGCAAGCGCAAGCAGGCTTCGGCCCCGGGCCACGTCAGCACCACCATGCCGGGCAACATCGTCGATGTGCTGGTCAAGGAAGGCGACACCGTCAAGGCGGGCCAGGCTGTGCTGATCACCGAAGCGATGAAGATGGAGACCGAAGTCCAGGCGGCGATTGCCGGCAAGGTCACCGCCATTCATGTCGCCAAGGGCGACCGGGTGAACCCGGGCGAAATCCTGATCGAGATCGAAGGCTGAGATAACGGCCTCGATACAACGCTTTAAACCTCGGGGGGGCATGTGCTCCCCTTTTTTTTTGCTTTCAAAGTGCTGCCGCACCGTGCGGCAGCAACCCGTCCGGACTTAGAACGCCATTCGCCATTGCCCCGATACGCCGTGGTTTCGGCTGTCGGTACCGATCTCACCCGACAAGCCAACACCGAGTGTGTGGCTGGACGAGACGGCCAGATCCAGCCCGGTGTCGAGCGTCAGGCTGTTGCGATCCAGCTCCGCGCCGTAGACGGTGTAGTCATGGCCGCCGGTGACCAGACGTTGCCGGGTGCTGGTGTAGGTCTCGCCATAAACGTGTTTCCACCCCGCGCTGAGTCGTGGCGTGAGGCGCATGCCGTTATCCAGCGTGCTGACTTTCGCCATGCGCAGGCCGACGGTGGTGTTGAAGTTGCCTTGGGATTGAGCGTGAACCTTGAGCGCCGCCGCTCCGCCTTTCTCGGTGTAGCCGTCACGCTGGTAGCGTTGGTAACCGAGGCTGGCAAATGGCTCGATGCTGACGTTGGCCCGACCCAGGTTGTATCCCGACTCGATGAACGCTTGCTGGGTGCTGGCCTGGTAGTTGCCTTTCAGTCGGTCATGGAAGCGGCCGAACGCGACTTCGCGGCGGGTACTGCCTTCATGGTTGCTCCAGGCTGCGCCGAGCCGAAGTGACAGCGGGCCGGTCTGTCGCAGGGCGTAAGCGCCGAGGTGCCAACTGTCGAGGTCTCCGTCCAGTTCCTTGCTGTCCATGCGCGTATCGGAGGTGCCGCCCATCAAACCCAGGCGCCATTCTTCGTCGAGGCGCCAGTCCGCACCGAGCAGCAGGCCTTTGGTGGAATGCTGCATGGGCTCCACATCTCGATCCAGTTTCCCGCTATGGCCGAGGGCCTGCAGCCAGACCCTGCCGCTCTCAGCGTTTCCGGCTGCGTGGCGGGGTGCGTTTGGTTGATTGTCATGCAGGTTATCGAGTTGGTGCATGGCCGACAGCAGGCTGGCGCTGACCGGTGTGACGCTGCTCAAGGTGGCCTTGGCGAGGTTGGCGTTGCTGCCGCCGGCCAGTTGATCGAGGGCGACGGCGGCTGTGACTTTGTCGCTGGTGAGCAGGGCCGCCACGGCTGCGTTGCCCGGTGATGAAGGGGAATCCGTTGACTGCGGCTGGTCAACCACTTGGGTTTGTTGAGCTGCGGGTGTTTCGGCCAGAACCGGTTCCGGTAAGGGCACTGGTTTTTCCAGGCTTTCTTCGAGCGCGCTGCCGCTTTGCGTCTTGGCGACTTTCTCGGCGGGAATGTCCTCGGGTGCAGGAAGGGGGGAAGCTGGAATCTCAGTGCTGACCGGAAATGTTTCTGGCGTCGGAGCGATACTTTCTGCAAGCAGTGGCTCTGGAGCTAGGCTGGGCAGAGCAGGTTTTTCTTTCTTCTTGCGCGCAGGCTTGGGTTTCACTTCGTCCATGACGGGCGCATCGGGCTCCGACTGCTCCGCCAGAGAAAATTCCACGCAACCGACTGCCAGCGCAACCGCCAGCACAAGATGTTGAAGCTTGTATTTGCATTGAATGGGCATTCAGTTCGTCTCATGTGAAATGAGGCCAAACTGTAAAAGTCGATGCCGGTCCACCGATGCCGGGCAATTCCGAGTCGGATGCAGGTGATGGCGTCTGCTTTTGTAGCCCGGGCGCTGGCAGGTAATGAACCCGCCATGATTACCCGATCGACCAGACGCCTTTACCTACAACTCCCGCTGAAATCCGGATTGGCGAAATCTCAAAAACTCATCTGCCACTGCCCGATCAACCCGTGATTACGGCTGTTGCTGCCAATCTCGCCGCTGTATCCCAGCCCCAGCGTATGCCGCGCGGAAATGCCAAGATCCAGCCCTGCTTCGAGTACGAGGCTGTCGCGATCCAGCGAGCTGCCATCGACGCTGAACGCCGTGCCACCGACCACAAATGCCTGACGGGTCGAGCTGCTGACATCGCCGTAGGTGTGCTTCCAGCCGGCGGCCATCCGCGGGGTCAGGCTCATGCCATTGTCCAGCGAGCTGAGGTGCGCCAGGCGCACACCGAAGGTGCTGTTGAAGTTGTCCTGGGTCTGACTGTCGACCTGCAAAGCCGCGGCGCCACCCTTTTCCTGATAGCGGTCGCGGTGATAGCGCTGGTAGCCGAGGCTGGCGAACGGTTCGGCGCTGAGTCGGCCGCTGCCCATGGCGTAGCCGAGTTCGGCGAACGCTTGCTGGCTGTCGGCGTCGTAATCACCCTTGGGGCGATCGCTGAAACCATTGAACGCGATGGTGCGTTTGCTTTCGCCCTGATGACCGCTGTACGCCGCGCCCAAGCGCAAGGCGATCGGACCGTTTTGATGCAGCGCATAAACGCCGGCGTGCCAGCTCTCGACATTGCCGTCGAAGCCGGTGGCGTCCAGGTCAGTCTTCGAATAGCCGCCGAGCACGCCCAGACGCCATTGTGGATTCAGTGACCAGTCGGCACCGAGCACGCTGCCCTTGGTGCGTTGTTCCAGACCGCTGCTGCCGTGTTCGCCATCGAGCTTGCCGTAGCCGCCAATGGCCTGCAGCCAGAGCCGGCCCCGGGCGTTCGGATCGTTCAGGTTTCGTGCTTCGGACGGTACGCCGTTGGCGGCGAGGATCGGCGTATCACGCTGATCGAGGCCGACCATCAAGCCTGGGCTGCCGCCCATTTGCTGCATCGCCGAGAGCATGCTGCTGCCGACCTGGCTGCTGGCGCCGAGGGTGGCGCTGGTCAGGTTGGCGTTGCTGGCGCCGGCCAGTTGCTCGATGGCTGCGCCCGCGCTGGATTGCGTGGTGTTGAGCAAGGCGTTGTACAACGCATTGCTCTTGCCGATCGAGGCCAGGCTGTTGGCGGCATTGCTGCCGTTGCCGGTGGCGGCGAATTCATTGAACGCCACGTCATTGCGGGTGTAAGTCAGGTCGACCTGCGTTGGCGTGTAAGCGAGGGTCGGCGTGAGGAACGCGTAGTCGCTGGTGACCGCGCCGAACGTGCCGTTGACCCGCGCTGCCTGCAGCACTGTGTAATGGCTCTGCCACGGATAAGTGCCGCTGCCGGGATTGACCGCCAGCGTTGCGCCGTTGAGGTTGGCCGTGCCGCCGACCTGGACCGGCGCGCTGCTGCCGTCGGCATTGACGCCATAGGCGAGGGTGGATGCGCTGCCCATGTTCAAGTCGTGCACGATGGCCGCGGTGCCGAGGCGGGTGTCGGTGCGCAACGTGCCATTGACGTTGAGGTTGCCTACCGAACCGCCACCCGCATACACACCACCGGCGTCCACGGTCAGGTTGCCGGCGATACCGCCCTGGTTGATCAGCGTGGCGCCGTTGCGCACGGCACCACCGTCGCTGAAGTCGCCGCTGCCGGTGAGCGTCCAGGCACCTTGTTTGACTTCCAGCCATTCAAAGTTGCGGCTCGCGCCGAAGCTGCCGCCCGCCGCGTCGTCCATTACCACGCGGTCATAACCGCTACCGCCATCGACCACGCCGACAAAGCGGCTGCCGTTGCGCAGGGTCAGGCTGTCATTGCCGCCGCCCAGATCCAGCGCCAGCCCGTTACTGCCGCTGACGGTGCCACCGTTGATCACGTTGTCGGCGAACTCACCGACGAATTTCACCCCGAAACCGCCGAGGCCCTGGATGGTGCCGAAGTTCTCCAGCGTGGTGGCCGCCAGCCCAGAACCACCGCTGCCGTCGTCCACCAGAATTGCGCTGTTGGCGCCGCTGATCAGCGCATCCATGGCGTTGAGGATATAGCCGCCGCCCAGCGCAATGCCTTCACTGCCATTGGCGAAGCCACCCTTGTCCACACCGCCGGCGCCGACGCCCTGGATGGTGCCGTAGTTTTCAATGTGGGCGATCTTGTCGATGTCCACGCCGTCGCCGTCGCCATTGGCTTGTAAACCGGAATAGGCGCCAGTGATCGTGCCGTGGTTGATCACCGTGCCGTCGCCATCGGAACCGAAACCGGAGCCGTTGCGCCCGGTGATTTGCCCGTAGTTGACCAGCGTCGCTCCCAGGTCGGTGGTGATGCCATGGCGCCCGCCCGAAATCACGCCGTAGTTGGTCACGCTGACACCGGTCGCGGTGTCGATATCGATGCCGTCGAACTTCTGATCGGCGTTGTGCGAGTCACCGGTGGAGATCTCGCCGTAGTTGCTGATGGTCGCGTTGGCGCCGGTTTTCATGCCGTCGCTGGCGTCGCCACGAATCAGCCCACCCGCGCGGTTGATGATCGTGGTTTTGACCCCGTCGCTGCGCAACGCATCCAGATCCAGGCCTTGGCCTGTGGTCGAGCGAATGGTGCCGCTGTTGTCGATCAGCAGGCTGCCGCTGACGAAGTTGCTGTCGATGCGAATCGCGTCGTTGGAGCCGAGAATCTGCCCGCCGCTGCGGTTATAGATGGCGTAGTTTCGCGCCTGGGTCAGGTCGCCGCTGCTGTCGATGGCACGGCCACCGGAGGAGATGATCTTGCCGGCGTTGTCGATGATCACACCGGCCCCGCTGGTCTTGTCCTTCAGGCTCACTGCCTTGCCACTGTTGGTGATGCTGCCCGGCGCCGAAATGGTCAGCGTATCGCTGCCGCCCAGTGTCTGCGCTGCAGTGGTGGCGGTGTCGATCTGCACGGTCTTGCCGTGGGCGGCGCTGGTTGCGATCAACAGGGCAATGGCAAACGACAGGCGCAGGGGCGGCAAGGGCATGGGGCGGACGTCCTTTTTGTTATAAGCGGGGCGTCCTGTATAGCGGAGGGTTTTTACAGAATGATGTACGGACTATGTGCATTCTTTTGCAGTTCAGGCCTCAGATTTGGACGTTCATCTGCAATTCATTGCAGATCCGACGATGGCGAAGAGTCGAAATCGCAGCCTTGGACATCGCTTGAACGAGATGCCACAGGCTGCGCTCTTTTACGTTCACTGGTTCAACCGCGGCACTCAACCAACCCCTTCACCTGCCCATCCGCCGCCTGATTCTCATCGCTCAACCAGCGTTCGAACCCCGCCGCAATCGCCGGCCATTCCGAGTCCAGAATCGAGTACCACGCGGTGTCGCGGTTCTGGCCTTTCACAACCATGTGCTGGCGAAACACACCTTCGAAGCTGAAGCCCAACCGCTCGGCCGCGTATTTGGAACGGGCGTTGCCGTTGTTGCATTTCCATTCGAGGCGGCGATAGCCGAGGGCGAAGGATTCTTTGGCCAGCAGGTAGACCGCCTCGGTGCTTTTCGGCGAGCGCTGCATCGGGGCGCCGAAGGTGACGTGGCCGATTTCGATGCGGCCCTGGGCCGGGACGATCGACATCAGGCTGAGGATGCCTTGCACCTGGCCGCTGGCGCGGTCGATGACGCTGAAGAAATACGGATCTCTGTGGGCGGCGTGATTGTTTAGCCAGTCATTGAAGGCGCTGCGCTCCGGAAACGGGCCGTAGGGCAAATAGTCCCAGAGTTTCGGGTCGGCGCCGGGGCCTTGCAGGGCGTTGAACAGGTCGTCGCCGTGGCGTGCCGGGTCGAGTTTTTCCAGGCGGATGAAGCGGCCTTCGATCAGGGTGGTGGAGGGTGGCGGCACGCTTTTCCAGTCAGCGAGAGAAATCGTCATGCGCGTGGCTCCTTAAATGGCTTTGCGAAACTGGATGAAACCCGGGCGCTCGGCGATGCGCTCGTAGAGCTGGATCGCCGTGGCGTTGGTTTCGTGGGTCAGCCAGTGCACCTTGCAGCACCCGTCGGCCTTGGCCGTGGCGTAGACGTGTTCGATCAGCAGGCGACCGACGCCGGTGCCACGGGTTTGCGGCTCCACCAGCAGGTCTTGCAGGTAGCAGGAGTTTTCGATGCTCCAGTTCGAACGATGGTAGATGAAATGCACCATGCCCACCGCTTTGCCGTCAGCCCAGGCGAGGGCGGCATGGGTCGGTTCGTTCGGGTCGAGAAAACGCTGCCAGGTGCTCTGGCTGACGGCGTCCGGCAATTCAGTGTTGTAGAAGCGCAGGTAGGCCTGCCACAGCGGCAGCCAGGCCGCGTGATCGGCGGCGCTGACCGGACGGATGTCGATCTGACTCATGGTGATTTCCTTAACGCATCAAGTGAGCGAGGGTTTGATCGTTGATGTCGGGGCTGGCGGCCAGGCCTTCGCGCACGCCGGCGATATCTTCGACGCTACGGTTCTGGCTGAGCTTGCGCTTGCCTTCGAGGCGGTCGATCGGAATGGCGAACCCGACGATGGCCTTGAGCATGCCGTCGATGTAATCGGCCGGGGCATCGTCAACCGACCAAGGCTGGGCGCGGCCCGCTTCATGGCGATCGGTGAGGGTGCTGACGATGTCCAGCAGGCGACCGCCATCGCTGAAGGTTTCGGCGTGACCGTAAGCGTGCACGGCAACGTAGTTCCAGGTCGGCACGACTTTGCCGTGTTCGGCCTTGCTCGGGTAAAAACCCGGGCTGACGTAGGCATCGGCACCGGGAAAAATCAGCATCGCTTCTGCGCCGTCACACAGGTCTTTCCACTGCGGATTGGCCTTGGCCAGATGCCCGTACAGCGTACCGTTCGGACCTTGTTCGCGATGCAGCAGCACCGGCACGTGGCTGGCCTGCAAGCCTTGTTCGCCATGGGTCACCAGAATGGCGAGGCGGGTGGCGAGGATCAGTTCGTGCAGTTGGGACAGGTCATCGATGGCAAAGGCGCGGGGCGTGTACATGGAGAAAATTTCCTTGGCGAATGGCTGCATCGTAGGCAGGCTATTGGTCTGTTGTAAGAGCCATTGATGACCAATTTCATAGGTCCATTGTCATGCCCGATTCGACCACGCTGTCGCTGCCGTTCAACCCTGCCGGTATCGAGCTCGACCGCCGCAAAGGCCTGAGCCGTCAGCTCTACCAGGCCTTGCGCCTGCGGGTGCTCGACGGGCGCCTGGCCAGCGGCACGCGCCTGCCGGCCAGCCGCGATCTGGCAGCGGCGCTGGGGATTTCCCGCAACAGCGTGGTGCGCGCCTACGATCAGCTGTATGCCGAAGGTTTCATTGAAGGCCGGGTCGGGGACGGCACTTATGTGGCGCAGTTACCGCAATCGGTGGCGCCCGCGAAAAAATTATCCACAAAAGTATCCACAGGGTTTTCAACAGGCTTACCCACAACCTTATCCACAATTTCGGTCAATTCCACTGGGGATTTATCCAGCAAAGTTATCCACAGCGGTGCATTGCAGCGGCTTGAGCAGAACCATTTACCGACGCCACCGAGCGGTCCGCCGCGAGCATTCCGGGTCGGTGTTCCGGCGTTTGATCTGTTTCCGTTCGACGTCTGGGCCAAGCTGAACGCGGCGTTCTGGCGCAAACCCGATTTGCAGCAACTGTGTTACGGCGACCCGGCGGGCGATGCGCGCCTGCGCGGTCTGATCGCCGCTTATTTGCGCAGTTCGCGCGGCATGCAGTGCTCGGCTGAGCAAATTGTGATCACCAGTGGCGCGCAACAGGGAATCAGCCTTTGTGCACAGTTGCTGGTGGAGCCGGGCGCCGGGGTGGGCATCGAGAATCCCGGCTATCGCGCAGCGGGTCATGCGTTCGCCTTGGCCGGCGGTCGATTGCACGGTATTGCCGTGGACGAAGAGGGCATCGACTGCGCGGCACTGGCGGCCGCCGAAGATTGCCGGGTGGCTTATGTCACGCCGTCTCATCAATACCCGACCGGTGTGGTGATGAGCCTGGCGCGACGTCTGGAACTGCTGGCCTGGGCCGAGCGCACCGGCGGCTGGATCGTCGAGGACGACTACGACGGCGAATATCGCTACACCGGCGCGCCACTGGCTCCGCTGGCTGCGCTCGATCGCCAGGGTCGCGTGTTGTACGTCGGCACTTTCGGCAAAGTCGCGTTCCCGGCGCTGCGTCTGGGTTATCTGGTGTTGCCGCCGGGGCTGGTCGAGGCCTTTGCGCAGCGGCGCGCGGTGGATGTCCGGCATTCGGAAGTCAGCACTCAAGCGGTGATGGCCGAATTCATGGCGGCCGGGCATTTCCAGCGGCACATCCGGCGGATGCGCCGGGCAGCCCTCAGTCGGCGTAACGCCCTCATCAACGGTTGGCCGCAAGGATTGGCGGGCGTGGGTGAGCTGCCGGCGGTGTCAGCGGGACTGCATCTCACCGTGGCGGTCGACAGCGTGGCCCGCGAACAACAGCTGATTGAGCAGGCCGCCAGCGTGGAAGTGGAAGTCCACGGCCTGAGCAAGTATTGGCTGCCGGACTCGACGACCCCGATCGATCAGCGCGCCGGGCTGGTGCTGGGTTTTGCGGCGGTGCCGGAGCCGGCGATCGAGTCGGCTCTGGCCCGTCTGCGTGAAGTCTGGCGCCCTTAAGCGTCTTTCGGTTGAGCCTGCGGCTGCGATTTCAGGAACAGATCGCGTACCTGCGGATCGACGATGCGCCGTAGTGCATTGTCGACGGCATCGAAGGTGCTGAGTGACTGCCGCGTTTTGTCATCGAGCGTCTGCAGATAGGCATCGGCCGGTTTCAGGTGGGCGGTGGTGTACAGCTCATCTGCATCCCCGAGCTGGTCGTAGTGGAAGTGCGCCACCCACAGCGGCTTGTCAGCGTTGTTCCTGTCGAGAATCCGATACTCCTGAAAGTAGTCCCCGCGATAACGGGTACGAATGCGCCCGCGAGGGTCTTTGCTGACCTTGACCTGCCCGTTGTCGTGCATCCAGTGGAAATAGGTTTCCCGAGGTTTGCGGTGTTTAAGCATGGTCGCATAGACCGCTATGCCTTCGGCCTGTGTGCGGATGGCACCCGCGCGCAGGTTCGGGATGAGGGAGGTGACGGGCCACGGATCCTTCCTGGCGTTTTTTCTTCGGGTGATAGCGCTTTCGACGTCATTGGCCGCTTGCTTGAGCCGCTCGACTTGCTGTTCGAACATGTCGCGGATGTCGGCGGGAATGCGCCCTGGTCGCTTGGCATCCTCGCGGGTCTTCCTGTTGAATCGGTCGATGTCCGCTTCAAGCTGGATGGCCGATGAAAGAAGGTCCTCGTCATCCTTGGGCATCTTCGGGTCAGGTCGTCGAGTGGACAGTTTGACGAACGGGACCTCTGCGCTGGAGTCGCCGTCCGGGGCAGTGGAAGCCTGCTCGTCCACCTCTGGGCGGGGGCGGCTCTTGGAGACCTTCACTTTGGACTGTGATGTGGAGGGCTGCGCTCTGGACTTGACGGGTGCCGGTCGTTCCTCAGGTTCAGGCAGTTCCGTGGTCAGTCGATTGCGAGCCAGCAGGTGGAACTCGCCGATCAGCTCGCGAACCCTGTCGAGTCTGTCCTGGACGAACTGGCCGGGATGGTCGGCAGGCAGCTGTTCGACGCGTTCACCGAGGCTGGCGAAGAGGTCGTTCCATTGCGACAGGCGTTCGAGACGCGCTGGCTGTCCGTCTGCGGTCACCGCTGTTTTGCTCAACAGGATCAGCTCATGGCTGGCGTCGGCGGCAGCGGCCGTAATGATCCCGATGGCAACACGGGCGGCATTCATGGCGGCCCCCGGCTGTTCCACGACACAGCGTTCGTAGGACATGCCGATTTCATTGGCCTTGAGATCGAGCGGGCTGAAGTCCGGCAGCAGCAATTCCAGTCTTGTGGCCACTTCTCTGGCCTTGACCGAGTGGCTGTTCAAGACCTGCAGCGAACGGTCCAGGGTCTGCAGGCTGACAATCATTTCGTCGCTCATCGCGGTGGCGACGGTGGCTATTTCGATCTGTTTGTTTCGCGGTATCGCTGTCTGGTTGATTGCGCTGTCGACGAATATTTGCGTGGTCTTGGCATAAGTCCGCATCTTCACTCGCAGCCACGAGCCAAAACAGCGGTGCTGACCCAGAGTAAGGCTCATCAGCTTGGCCTGGTGTACCGAGCCGCCGCCCCCTGCCTCGCGCCAGATCTCGAGTTGGTCCAGGGCCTTGGTGTAGTCATTGCCCAGCTTCGTGGCGCGGTCCAGATAAATGGACGCGGAGTGCTCGAATCCGGCTTCGCTGATATCCCGTGGAAGGGCGACCAGTGCTCGCAGCAGCAGTGTTTTCGCTTCGGTTTCGCCTGCTTCAAATTGTTCCAGCTCAGTCCACGCTGCATCCATGATCTGTTTTTTGGATCGACGGAATGCCTCGATCCGGCTTCTCGGCATGCCGCCGCGCAAGCGCAGTTTCGGGTCCCAGTGCCATTGTCCGGCCGTCTCGTCGTATTTCAGGGCCATGCCGATACGCTGTGGGTCGGCCGGGTCAACGATGTGAACCGGCTCGCCTGGCCGGGCGATCACTTCAAACCAGCGCATGCCGACCTGGACGCACGTCTTGCCGTCGAGGGTGTAGAGGTGAGTGACCGACGAGGCTCGTTTGCCGCTCAAGTCAGGTGCGGCGATGCTGAAACGGTCGAGCATCGCGATGAAGCGTGCGCTGGTGCCAGATCGCAACAGCGTCCCCTGTTCGAGTTGAGTGAAATGATCGGCAGGGACTTCGCCGGTGACAACCAGCGGATCGAGGACGACCGATGGCGCGACCGCTGGCGCAGGTTGCGGCGTTCTCGCGGACGCCACGCTCTCCGGCGTCCCTTGCTCGAACTCGTACGATTTACTCCGGCGCGGCGACCAGGAGCGGTTGCGTCGTACCACGGCGTGCTGAGTCATGATGATGCCGAGGGTGAGCAGAACGTCGGCGGTGGATTGCCAGGCCACCAGATTGTCGTCGCGTTCATGGGCATCAATCGCCTGCTGAATCTGCGTGATGGTCTGCCAGACCCAGACAGCGGTGCCGGCTGCGCCGCTCATGAAGTTTGCGGCGACGCTGAAAATGGCCCAGCCGCTGTCCGCCAGAAGTGCCCAGCGGCGCTCACGGTTGGACTGTGACTGACGGTTCGCAAGCTCGATCAGTGCCTGACTGTTCGCCGTGTACAGCGAAGCGAGGATGTCGCCGTCGAGCGGCGCATTTTCCAGTTCGATCGGGCCGGTCAGGTCCAGATGCATGAACGGTTCCGTGGCCAGTTGAGTGACGATCCACGGCGAGGGCAGACCCACCGGGAAGGCGTATTGCGAGTACTCGAAACTCAGGGCCGCGCTGCCCATCCAGGCGAGTACCGAATTGCGCAGTTCGCCCGCCTGATACAGCGCATACATCAGGTTCTGCAACGAAGCGAACTGCATCAATGGGGTGTCCAGCAGCGGTCGGTACAAAAGACAGGGACCGTGTGCGTGATCTCGCGGACAAATGATGAACATGTTGGCGACCACGTCCGAGCGCCGGCTCAAGCGGCGGCGCGGGACGAACGCCAGAGGCCGGATGGTCACCGGATGTTCGGCCGCCGGCAGTTTGCGGTTGATGGCATCCATCAACTGGCAGACATAGTTATAGCCACGCTCATCGATTGCACCCTGGCGTCTGAGTTTGCACTCCAGCGCGAGCATCGGCAGAAGCGTCGGCAGCTGGCGCAGATAGCGAGTCCGGTGCGCGGTCGAACGGATCGGATCATCGATCAGCGCGCGTTTGATCAGTTGCGGATAGTGACCACCGATGTCGACCTTTTCCGCGACGGCGGTCAGAAAATCCACCGTCAACCAGTCAGGTACGGCTCGGCCATCGTCGAAGGCGATCGTGGCCTGGTAGGGCGTGGCGTTTTGCAGGGCAAATTCACCCAGGGTTTCGTGTACCTGATCAAATGGATTGGGCAGCGTGAAGCCGCCGGTTTCGAGGCTGTTCGTCACCGTGATTCGCAGCTGTTCCAGAGGCAGGTCGGCGGCGCCTTCAGCGCTTTCGTCGGCAATGATCGCTTCACGCATCCGGCGTTCGGCGTAGGGTTTGATCAGGGGAATGTCGTCTTCCCTGAACGCGCCATTCCCGGCTTCGTTGCGCAACGTGCCGAGCTCGGCAACGTAGCGACTGTAGTCCTGCAGGTCATGCGCCGATCCATCGAGTAACCAGTCGGGAATGGCCTCTTCCAGCTGGTCGAGTCGAGCCCGCTCAAGTGGGCTGAACCGACTGCGGCGCTGCTGCCCGGAGCCGGCGTGGGCACTGATCGACCGGCTGGCGGGATCCAGTGCCTCGATCGCGCCGAGCTGGTTGCTGATCTGCGCCTGGGCGACGGCATCGAAGATGTTTCCTTCGGGCTCGATCAGGCGCCATTTCAAGGAGCGATCGGACAGCCGGGGATCGAGTCGCTGCGGCAATGTTTCTCCCAGCGCGGTCAGCGAGTCGAATGATTCATAGCCATCGGCAACGGTGTACATCAGGATCCGGTTTCGTTTTTTGACGGTGGCGGTCAGCACGAGAGCGCCGGCGACAAGCAGGTGTGTGCTGTCCTCACCGTCGACGAGTTCGATGTCCATCAGGCAGGCTTTCAGTCCGACGAAATCGTTGGCTGCGGGCGAGCGCTCACTCCGGTCCGGATGCTGCGCGACAAATCGTGCGAATGCGCACTCGTCGGCGTCCCAGCCGCTGGCGGACTGCACATTTGCCGCCGAGCACAACTGATCGGACAGCTCTTGCCAGCGTGGCTGGCCATTGGCGGACTCGTTCCAGTAATCGAGCTGGCGCTGCTGATATTCGAGGAACAGAAAAGGTGCAAGGTCGTTCATCAGCGCAGTGATGTCGTCCATGCTCACCGGCAGAAGCGTGGGAGGGACTGCATTGGGTGTTCGGGTCAGGAAGTGCTCGCCTTCGATGTAATCGGCTGTGGTCTTGTGCAGGCAGTGCTGGATGAAGGCATGGGTCAGCGACTCGAAGGCGAAGACCCTGGCGGTGCTCTGTGAAGTGTCGGTCTCGCGCAGAGGTGTCGCGAGCATGCAGTGATCCGGATCGATGTGTTGGTCGGGATAGCTTTTGTTCAGTCCTTCGCGCAACAACGTCGAGGCGACTTGATGCAGCGAGTAGCCCTGGCCGGTCAGTTCGACCAGCCGGCTCTGTTTCAGCAAAGGAGGGGAAACGTCTGGGGCGGCGGCAGGTTCAGTCATGTTCATGTCCACGGGGAAAAATCGGACACTAAAATCCTGGCCGCGCTGCGATGCGGTACATAGATCTTGCAGGCAAAAAAAGACCCGCGGCTGCGGGTCTGGTTGGGTCGCAGCGCTTCAGGTGCCGGACTTGATCTTGGTCCAGGCCCGGGTGCGCGCCCGTTCCGCATCACGCGGCAACGGTTGCAGGGTGTAGAGCGTGTTCATCGCCGCATCGGTCGGGTACAGATTCGGGTTGTTGCGAATCGCCGGGTCGACAAGTTCGGTGGCGTCCTTGTTCGGGTTCGGATAACCGACAAAATCGCTGACCGGCGCAATCACCTGAGGTTGCAGCAGGTAGTTGATGAAGGTGTAGGCATCCTGCGGATTCTTCGCACCTTTCGGGATGGCAAGCATGTCGAACCAGATCGGCGCGCCTTCTTTCGGCAGACGCATGTCCACCACCACGCCATTCTTCGCTTCCTTGGCGCGGTTGGCCGCTTGCGAGAAGCTGCCCGAATAGCCGACGGCAACGCAGATGTCGCCGTTGGCGATGTCGGCCATGTACTTGGACGAGTGGAAGTAGGTCACGTACGGGCGAATCTTCATCAACAGCGCTTCAGCCTTGGCGTAGTCCGCCGGGTTCTTGCTGTTGGGATCCAGACCGAGGTGTTGCAGGGCCAGCGGCAGAATCTCCGATGGCGAGTCGAGCAGGGCCACGCCGCACTGCTTGAGCTTGCTGATGTTCTCTTCCTTGAAGATCAGGTCCCAGCTGTCCACCGGCGCGTTGTTACCCAACGCGGCCTTGACCTTGGCCGGGTTGAAGCCGATCAGGATAGTGCCGTACATATACGGCACGGCGAACTGGTTGCCAGGGTCGTTGGCCTCGATCAGCTTCATCAGTTTCGGGTCGAGGTGGTTCCAGTTCGGCAACTGGCTGCGATCCAGCGGCTGGAACACCCCGGCCTCGATCTGCTTGGCGAGGAACACGTTGGACGGCACCACCACGTCATAGCCGGAGTTGCCGGTCAGCAGCTTGGCCTCCAGCGCTTCGTTGGTGTCGAAGATGTCGTAGACCAGTTTGGTCTGGCTGTTCTGCGCCTTGAAATCTTCCAGTGCCTTGGGAGTGATGTAGTCGAACCAGTTGTAGACGCGCAGGGTACGTTCTTCCGCATGAGCGCCGCCGCCGCTGCTCAGCAGCGCCGCGCACAACGCCGGCGCGATGAAGTGCTTGAGTCTGCTCATTGTTCGAAACCTTCGAGCACGTTCACCGCGTTGATGCCGATTTCTTCCACCGCGTAGCCACCTTCCATGACGAACAGGGTCGGTTTGCCGAGGGCCGCGATGCGTTTGCCCATCGCCAGGTAATCCGGGCTGTCGAGTTTGAATTGCGAGATCGGGTCGTCCTTGAAGGTGTCGACGCCCAGCGACACGACGATGATGTCGGCACCGTAGTTGTCAATCTCCTGGCAGGCCTGATCCAGCGCTGCACTCCAGACATCCCAACCGGAACCGGCCGGCAGTGGATAGTTGAAGTTGAAGCCTTCACCGGCGCCTTCGCCGCGTTCGTCTTCGTAGCCGAGGAAGAACGGGAATTCCGCTTCCGGATGGCCGTGGATCGAGGTGAACAGCACGTCACTGCGCTCGTAGAAAATCGATTGGGTGCCGTTGCCGTGGTGGTAGTCGACGTCGAGGATAGCGACCTTCTTGTGGCCCTGATCGAGGAACGCTTGCGCGGCGATGGCGGCATTGTTGAGGTAGCAATAACCGCCCATCAAATCACCGGCAGCGTGGTGTCCCGGTGGACGGCACAGGGCGAAGGCACCACGGGCGCCACGCTGGATTTCCGCTTGTGCGGTCAGTGCCACTTGCGCCGCGCTGTACGCCGCTTGCCAGGTGCCGGCGGTGATCGGTGCGCCGCCGTCGAAGCTGTAATAGCCGAGCTGGCCGTGCAGGCTGGTCGGTTTGACCTGGCGCAAGGTGCGCGCCGGCCAGGTGTAGGGCAGCAAATCGCCGTCGGTGTTGAATTCGGTCCAGCGCGCCCAGGCGCCTTTGAAGAAGTCGAGGTAGTCGCGGCTGTGAATGCGCTCGATCGGCCCGAGGCCGAAATCCTTCGGCGCCTCGACCGGGCCGAGGTTTTGATTTTTCACCCGTTGCAGCACGTGGTCGGCGCGCGACGGCATCTCGAAGCAAGGTTTGAGTTGCCCGTCGATCAATTCGCAGCGGCCATGGTGCAGGTGGTGATCGTCAGAGTAGATCGTCAGCATTTGTTGTTCTCCGCAGGGGCTGATTCGGTTGGCTCCAGTGTTACGGCGCGAGGCGAATCGGAGAACGGCCAGAAAGGCCAAAACGGGATCGATGTGGCCAAAAATACTGACCTGATATCGCCCCTCGACGGTTTAACCGTGTGGCCGGAACTGACTCGGTGCCACACCGCTCCAGCGCACGAAGGCATGGCGGAAGCTTGCGGTCTCGCTGAAGCCGAGGGTTTCGGCGATGCGGTAGATCGGCAACTGATCCTCGCAAAGCATCTGCTTGGCCCGCTCGAAACGCAGCTCGTCGAGCAGCTCCTGATAACTGCAGCCCATGTCCTTCAGATGCCGGCGCAAGGTGCGTGGCGAGCAGTTCATCTGTTGCGCCAGACCTTCCAGCCCCGGTGCGGCGTTGAGTTGTGCGCTGAGCAACTGGCGGATCCGCCCCAGCCACGCCTGGCGGCCGGTGAACTCGGTGTTCTGTTTGCGGCAGCGTTCGGCCATGGCCTGGTGGGTGATGATGTCGGCCAGCGGCAGCGGCTGGTCGAGCCAGCGCCGGTCGAAGGCGAAGGCGTTGTCCTTGGCGCCGAAGTGCAGGGGCGCCTTGAAGTGTTCGGAATAGCTGTCGCGATAGTCTGGCGCGCTGTGTTCGAAGCGGGCAGCCAGCAATGGCAACGGATGGCCGAGCAGGTCGTCGCAGATGACTTTCAGCGACACCAGACAGAACTCCGCGTTGAACACCGCCATCGCCGGGCTCTCGCGATAATCGGCGGCGACAAACCAGACGCGCTCGCCGTCATCTTCCAGGCTCAGCTCGAAAAGTGTTCCCAGCAGCGCCGGATAACGGATCGCCAGGCGCAAAGCGTCACCGAAGGTGGCACAGGTCAGCAGCGCGTAACCGAGGATGCCGTAGCAGGAAACATGCATGCGCCGGCCCAGCTCCAGACCGATGTCGTGTTTGAGCGCGACCGCGTTGGCGCAGACCTGCATCTCCTGATTGGTGGTGATGCGGGTGTCGGCCCGGCTCAGATCCGCCGCGCTGATGCCGCTGCCGGCCAGCAGCGCTTCGCTGGACAGGCCTTGATCCCTGAAGGTGTTGAGCACCAGGGAGACAGCGTTGAGGGTGGTGAGGTGGGAGTGGAGCATCGCGAACTTCCAGCCTTGGGATGCTGGAAACGGCAGCAAGTTGCATGCCGGGCTGTGGGAGCAGAGGTGCTCCCACAGCTTGTTGCGATCAGATGAGCTCGCCGCACAAGTCGAGTTCGACCAGTCGCCGCACTTCAGCTGTCTCAAGACCCGCACCAAGCAGTCCGTTCAACTTGCCGAACGCCGCCTCACGGGTCATGCCGCCACCGGACAGCACGCCAACGCCACGCAAGCGGCTGCCCGCCTCGTAGACATCCAGCTCAACACCGCCTTCATGGCACTGCGTGACCGCAACCACCACGACACCGTTGTTCCGCGCCCGGCCAAGGCTGGCGAGGAACTCCGGATTGTCGCTCGGCCCGGTGCCGCTGCCGTAGCACTCCAGCACCAGACCCTGAATGCCGCTGTCGAGCAGGCCGTCGATGATCTCGGCGCCGATGCCCGGGAACAGCGGCAATACCGCCACCTTGGCCAGTTGCTTGGGCTGGTTGTAGTTCAGCGCTGCCGGCAGGGACGTGGCCTTCAGGTCGCCGCCCTGACGCTCCAGGCGTTTGAACGGATGACGGCCGAAGCTGCGCACTTTCGCGCAACGGGTCGGCGCCAGCAGTTCGCCGTGGAAATAAAGGTGTACACCCGGCGCCAGGCCTTGGCCGAGGGCGACCAGCGCACCGCTGAGGTTTTCCCAGGCGTCGCTGTCGGTGACGCCGGCCGGTAACATCGAACCGGTGAAGCACACGCGGGCATGCAGGCCGAGCAACTGGAAGCTCATGGCGGCGGCGCTGTAGGCCAGGGTGTCGGTGCCGTGCAGGATCAGTACGCTGTCGCAGCCTTGCACATCGACCGCGTCGACGACTGCTTCACGCAGTTGCTGCCAGTAGGCCGGGGTCATGTTGGCGCTGTCGATCAGCGGCGACATCTCGCGAAAGCGCCACTGCGGTACGACCAGCTCAGGCTGGCTGTGCAGGTAGTCGCGCATCCGCGCTTCGAAACCGGACGCCGGGGCCAGGCCATTGGCGCTGGCCTGCATGCCGATGGTGCCGCCGGTGTACAGCACCATGACGTGCTGGGCGGCAGGGTAGGTCGAGGAATTCATGGGGAGTTCTCCTGAACGAGGACAGCATGCGGTCGAGCATGACGCCGACCGCCGCCTGTGTCACGCCGGGCGCAAGACCTGCGCCCGGTTTTTACCCGATCAGCGTTGCGCTGCGGGGATGCCTTGCGGCTGAGCGTTGGCCTGGGTGTCGGCCGACGGATTGGCAGGCCAGGCTTTCAGGTCCAGATCCAGGTCGCTGAACTTGCTGGAGTCGAACACCGGCTGGTCGACGCCGGCGCGGCGCTGCGCGTCGTAGTCGCGCATCACGCGCATGCCGACCTTGAACAGCATCGCCAGGGCCACCAGGTTGACGAAGGCCAGGCAGGTCATGGTGATGTCGGCGAAGGCGAACACGGTCGACAGATCCTGCATCGAACCCCAGACCACCAGCGCCAGCACCAGGCCGCGGAACGTCATCAGCGCCGCGCGGTTGCGGGTGAGGAACTGCAGGCTGTTTTCGCCCAGGTAGTAGTTGTAGAGGATGCACGTGAAGACGAACAGCGACAGCGCGACGCTGACGAACATGCGGCCCCAGTCACCCACCACGGCGGCCAGCGAGTTCTGGGTCAGGACGATGCCGTCACCTTCGAAGCCCGGGGTGTAGAAGCCCGACAGCAGGATCAGCAGCGCGGTGCAGGTGCAGATCACGAAGGTGTCGAGGAACACGCTGAACGCCTGAACCACGCCTTGAGCGCCCGGGTGCTTCACGGCGGCCACGGCGGCGACGTTCGGCGCACTGCCCAGGCCCGCTTCGTTGGCGAACACGCCACGTTTCACGCCCATCACGATTGCGCTGCCGAGCAGGCCGCCGAAGGCCGGGTCGAGACCGAAGGCGCTCTTGAAAATGGTTTCCAGCATGGCTGGCACGTGTTCGATCTGGGTGCCGATCACGTACAGGGTCACGCCGATGTAGGCCAGGGTCTTGATCGGTACCAGCAGGTCGGACACCGAAGCGATGCGCTTGATGCCACCGATGAAGGTAATGGCCAGCAGCACTGCCAGGACGATACCGGTGTGTTGCGGATCAAAGGCAAAGGCGTTTTGCAGCGAGTGGGTCACGGTGTAGGACTGCAGGCCGATGAAGGCGAATCCGTAAGTGACCAGCAGCAGAATCGAGAACACCACCGCCATGCCTTTGAGTTTCAGGCCGTGCTGGATGTAGTAAGCCGGACCGCCACGGTACAGGCCATCGCCATCGGCGCGCTTGTAGACCTGGGCCAGCGTACATTCGAAGAAGCTGCTGGACATGCCGACCAGAGCGGTCACCCACATCCAGAACACCGCACCCGGACCACCGAGAGTCACGGCGATGCCGACACCGGCGATGTTGCCTGCACCGACGCGGCCGGCGAGGCTGAGCATCAGGGCCTGGAACGAGCTGAGTTGCCCGGCGCTGCCTTTGAGGCTGTCGCGGAACACCGCGAACATGTGGAAGAAGTGGCGCAATTGAACGAAACGCGAGCGAATCGTGAAGTAGCTACCGAGCCCGACAATGAGCACGATCAGTACTTTCCCTGAGAGGAAGTCGTTGATGACTTCGAGCATGGATTTTTCCTCGCTGTTTATTGTGTAAGCAAATGCTGGATGGTCGGAAACATCGCGTTACACCGGTGTGCGTGCGGCACAACGGGCGAGGCGAGGGTTTCGTCCCGGATCCATATCGCGGGTTTGTTATTAGTTCGGGTTTCGCATGGGTTATGGCCTCGTTACCGACGACCGCTCACGCGAAGAGGGGCGGCACTATACCGATCAGTGCGGCGCCCGTCTGCACGGTTGTGGTGCAAGCGACGAAACGAAGCTTTGAAACACCCGACGTTACCGGCGTCGGGCTTGTCTGGGAGCCGGTTTGCAGCCAGCTTCCATACATACGGTTCTCAGGTTCAAACAGTTAAAAAAAAGGGCTCGGGGAATGCTCCCCAAGCCCTCAAAAGGTGAGAGGTGTCTAGTCCCTCGACCTGGTGAGCGGTGCTACAAGTAACGCGTCGGATCAGGCCTTCAGAGGCACCAGACGCGGAGCAATCATGTTTTCCGGGCGCAGGATGTCGGCGAGCATGGCTTCGTCGAGCAGACCTTCTTCGCGCACCAGTTCCAGCACGCCGCGGCCGCTTTCAAGGGCGATACGGGCGATGCGGGTGGCGTTTTTGTAGCCGATGTACGGGTTCAGTGCGGTGACCAGACCGATCGAGTGTTCGACCAGTTCACGGCAGCGCGCTTCGTTGGCGGTGATGCCGACGATGCAGTGCTCGCGCAGCATGTCCATGGCGCGTTGCAGCAGGCGGATCGAGTCGAGGATCTTGAAGGCGATCAGCGGCTCCATCACGTTCAGTTGCAGTTGGCCGCCTTCGGCTGCCATGGTCAGCGCCAGATCGTTACCGATGACCTGGAATGCCACCTGATTCACGGCTTCCGGGATCACCGGGTTGACCTTGCCTGGCATGATCGAGCTGCCTGGCTGACGCGCCGGCAGGTTGATTTCGTTGATGCCGGTACGCGGTCCGCTGGACAGCAGGCGCAGGTCGTTGCAGATCTTCGACAGCTTGACCGCGGTGCGCTTGAGCATGCCGGAGAACAGCACGAAGGCGCCCATGTCGGAGGTGGCTTCGATCAGGTCGGCGGCTGGAACCAGCGGTTGACCGCTGATCAGCGCCAGACGCTGTACGGCCAGGGCCTGGTAGCGCGGGTCGGCGTTGATGCCGGTGCCGATCGCGGTGCCGCCCAGGTTCACTTCGGTCAGCAGTTCCGGGGCCAGCGTCTTCAGACGGGCCAAGTCTTCGCCCATGGTGGTGGCGAAAGCACGGAATTCCTGACCCAGGGTCATCGGTACGGCGTCTTGCAGCTGGGTACGACCCATCTTCAGGACGTGGTTGAATTCTTCACCCTTGGCCGCGAACGCCTGAATCAGGCTGTCGAGGCTGGCCAGCAGCGCGTCGTGACCCAGCAGCAGACCCAGACGGATCGCGGTCGGGTAGGCGTCGTTGGTCGACTGCGCCATGTTCACGTCGTCGTTCGGGTGCAGGTACTGGTACTCGCCTTTCTGGTGACCCATCGCTTCAAGAGCAATGTTGGCGATCACTTCGTTGGCGTTCATGTTGGTGGAGGTACCGGCGCCACCTTGAATCATGTCGACCACGAACTCTTCGTGGAAATCGCCGCGGATCAGACGGGCACAGGCTTCGCTGATGGCAGCGTGCTTGGCTTCGCTCAGGTGACCCAGCTCGCGGTTGGCGTCAGCGGCAGCCTGTTTGACCATCGCCAGACCGACAACCAACTTCGGGTAGTGCGAAATCGGAACGCCCGAGAGGCGGAAGTTATTCACCGCTCGCAGGGTCTGGATGCCGTAATACGCTTGAGCAGGGACTTCGAGGGTGCCAAGCAGGTCGTTTTCTGTGCGGAATGATGCAGCGGAGGACATGATAGAAATCATCTCGATATGGACCCGGTCTGTGCCGGAACGCTGCGAATGCTAGGCTTGTGGGAATTTTTGGGCCAATGCTGTTAAACACTGCCCTATGCACATTCGGCATAATGTCCGTGTGACGCCGCGTGCGCGGCAGACGTGTGACCTGTTTTGGTGCGTGTCCGGGAGGACGTGATGAATCTGGAAAGCAAATGGCTCGAGGACTTCAGTGCTCTGGCTGCCACCCGCAGCTTCTCGCAGGCGGCCGAACGGCGCTTCGTGACCCAGCCGGCTTTCAGTCGGCGGATCCGCAGCCTGGAAGCGGCGCTGGGCCTGACGCTGGTCAACCGCTCGCGCACGCCAATCGAGCTGACGGCGGCGGGGCAACTGTTCCTGGTGACCGCGCGCACCGTGGTCGAACAGCTCGGTGAAGTGCTGCGCCATCTTCATCATCTGGAAGGCGGGCAGGGCGAAGTGATCCAGGTCGCGGCGGCGCACTCGCTGGCGCTGGGTTTCTTTCCGCGCTGGATCGCGCAATTGCGCAACGAAGGCCTGAACATCGCTACCCGGCTGGTGGCGACCAACGTTGGCGACGCGGTGCACGCGCTGCGTGAAGGTGGCTGCGATCTGATGCTGGCGTTCTACGACCCGGACGCGGCGATGCAGATGGACCCGGAGATCTTCCCGTCGCTGCACCTGGGCCAGACCGAAATGCTTCCGGTATGTGCGGCGGATGCCAATGGCAAGCCGCTGTTCGATCTGGAAGGCGAGGGCAGTGTGCCGTTACTGGCGTACAGCGCCGGGGCGTTTCTCGGACGCTCCGTGAACGGCTTGCTGCGTCAGCGTCAGCTGCGCTTCACCACGATCTATGAAACCGCCATGGCCGACAGCCTGAAAAGCATGGCGCTGGAAGGCCTCGGCATTGCCTGGGTACCGCAGCTGAGCGTGCGGGCCGAGCTGGCGCGGGGCGAACTGGTGGTCTGCGGCGGCGCGCAGTGGCATGTGCCGCTGGAGATTCGTCTGTACAGATGCGCGCTGGTGCGCAAGGCCAATGTGCGGTTGTTGTGGCGCAAGTTGGAGGGCGGCGCGGCGAGTGGCAATAGCTGAGTGATGGAAGCAGAGGCGAACTTTGTTTTCGCCTCTGCCGAGTCTCCAGGCGAACGGTCAGCCTTTGCTGGCCAAATGGTTTTGTATGTTTTCCCGGTTTTTCTGGCTGAAACTGTAACAAATGGATCTGAGTGGATGGGGTTGTGGGGTCATGTACGTTTCACACCACCAGCCGTTGTATTGAATTTCCGAATCTTCATGTCGGGCGCCCAGCAAGTGACCGACTTCATGACCCACAGTGATCCGGCTGCCGAGAGAAGAGATTGCAAAGTTTCCGGTATTGAGTGGAGGCCATAGCAGTGCAGCCCCCCCAGTCCTCTCATTCAGGTTTTCTTTAGTCAGCAGAACGACCTGATCCAGCGGGCCAGTCTCGAAGCCTTCGGCCTTGGCCAGCTCCAGGTATTGGCGGCCCAGTATTTCCCAACTTTTCAAGGTCCGTAGCGGGTCATCACCTTTGTAGTTGAACTGGCTGTAGGGGGCGCCCCTGCCAAAGACAACATTGAATTTTCGATCGATAAAGCTTTCCAGCTCTTTTACAAAAGGCTGGAAGTGCTCGGCGTAAATACTCGTGGTTGTCGTCGCCGGAATATCGTCGTGAACGACGGCGAAGATATTGATGTCTCGTTTCTTGTTAACAATGGTCATCTGTAATTCCTTTTTAAGTTCGGCATGCCTTGCCTCAGTCCCAGTCTTCCTCGGGACGCAGGGTCGATTGCACTGGGCCTGTTACAACTTTTGTGCTCAGGTACTTACGAATGTTTTCTCGATTTTTATCACTGAAACGGTCGGCGTTGCTTCGCAGTGGAGAGAACTCATCACTCGACATGACCGTTTCGCTCCACCATCCGTTGTAGAGAATTTCGGCGTCTTCATGTGTTGCACCGAACATGTGCCCTACTTCGTGAGCGGCCGTGCTGACTTTTTCTGTCGAGGCGATACCCACGTAACCCGGGAGTTCGGCAATTCCCCGTGTACGGCTGTTTATAGAGTTGCGCGTCAGTAACAGGAACTTGATCAAGCGCAGGTCAAGATTAGTGTTTCGATACTTGTCGACCTTGGTTTTCCAAGCGCTCAGTGAGGCACGTTCGTTCAAGTTTTGATACGGATGACTGCTCAGGCCCCTTGCTTCTGATGGTTCGATCAGTCGAATCAGCATTTTGCGGCCGGTAATGCTCTCGATCTCCGCTGCAAGCCAGGAGAAGTGCCTTTTGTATAGATCTTCCTTAGTGTAATCCGACAGGTCTTCGTGGATGAAAACTTGTAGTGCTATTGGTTCCTTTAGCATGTTTAAATCCTTTTAATGTTTGAGTTATTGCGGGTTTTAGCAATGCGCCCAGCTTGCGATGTATTGCAAGAGGTATAACGGTAGTGGGTATTTCTGGTTGATATTGATATTGCCGGTTGTGGTGATTGGTTGCGTCAGTAAGTTGTGGGTGATTGTTTATATACCATGCGCGATGAGTTATGACGCTCAGGAGTGTTTTGAATTTTATTACATGGATGCCGCAGTGAGTTAAGTGCGTTCCCGATATAACTTGATCGCTATGTATTTCGTTTGAACGGCAGAGGCGCTGTTCTTGATTTTCGAGTCAGTAAAATGAGTGGTTCGGTGCAGATGACAGATGGTCGCCACGGGGGCTGTTTATTGCTTTCTTTGCGGTATACTGCGCGGCCTTCGGCCGGTTCGTCCGGCCATTTTTCCTACAACAAGCCACGCATCCTGCGTGGCTTGTTGTTTTTGACGCGCCTGCGGGCGCCCAGAGAGAAGAGGCGCGACGATGAGTGCACTGGTTGGCGTGATCATGGGCTCCAAGTCCGATTGGTCCACCCTTAGCCACACCGCCGATATGCTGGAAAAGCTCGGCATCCCTTACGAGGTCAAGGTGGTTTCCGCCCACCGCACCCCGGATCTGCTGTTCCAGTACGCCGAAGAGGCTGAAGGCCGCGGCATCGAGGTGATCATCGCCGGTGCCGGTGGCGCAGCCCACCTGCCAGGCATGTGTGCGGCCAAGACCCACCTGCCGGTGCTGGGTGTTCCGGTCCAGTCGGCGATGCTCTCGGGCGTCGATTCGCTGCTGTCGATCGTGCAGATGCCGGCCGGTATTCCGGTTGCCACCCTGGCCATCGGCAAGGCCGGTGCGATCAACGCAGCCCTGCTGTCGGCGAGCATCCTGGGCGCCAAGCATCCACAATTCCACGCGGTACTGAAAACCTTCCGTGCCGAGCAGACAGACAGCGTCCTGGACAATCCAGACCCACGTATTGCCTGAGGTTGTTGAGATGAAGATCGGTGTAATCGGTGGCGGCCAGTTGGGTCGCATGTTGGCCCTGGCGGGCACCCCGCTGGGCATGAACTTCGCTTTCCTCGACCCTGCGCCGGACGCTTGCGCCGCCGCGTTGGGCGAACACCTGCGGGCCGATTACGGCGATCAGGATCACCTGCGCCAGTTGGCCGATGAAGTCGATCTGGTGACCTTCGAGTTCGAAAGCGTCCCGGCGGAAACCGTGGCGTTCCTTTCGCAATTCGTGCCGGTCTACCCGAGTGCCGAAGCCCTGCGCATCGCTCGCGACCGCTGGTTCGAAAAGAGCATGTTCAAGGACCTGGGGATTCCGACCCCGGCGTTCGCCGACATCCAGTCGCAAGCCGACCTGGACGCCGCCGTCGCTTCGATCGGCCTGCCTGCTGTGCTGAAAACCCGCACCCTGGGTTACGACGGCAAGGGTCAGAAAGTCCTGCGCAAGCCGGAAGACGTGGTCGGTACGTTCGCCGAGCTGGGCAGCGTGCCTTGCCTGCTGGAAGGCTTCGTGCCATTCACCGGCGAAGTGTCGCTGATCGCCGTGCGCGCCCGCGATGGCGAGACGAAGTTCTATCCACTGGTGCACAACACCCATGACAGCGGCATTCTCAAGCTGTCGGTTGCCAGTTCCGATCACCCGCTGCAGGCCCTGGCTGAAGACTACTCCAGCCGCGTCCTCAAGCAGCTGAACTACGTCGGCGTGATGGCGTTCGAGTTCTTTGAAGTCGACGGTGGCCTCAAGGCCAACGAAATTGCCCCGCGCGTGCACAACTCCGGGCACTGGACCACCGAAGGCGCCGAGTGCAGCCAGTTCGAAAACCACCTGCGGGCCGTTGCCGGTCTGCCGCTGGGTTCGACCGCCAAGGTCGGCGAGAGCGCGATGCTCAACTTCATCGGCGTTGTTCCGCCGGTCGAGAAGGTTATCGCCATCGACGATTGCCACCTGCATCACTACGGCAAGGCCTTCAAGGCCGGGCGCAAGGTCGGTCACGCCAACCTGCGCTGCAAGGACAAGGCGACCCTCGAGCAGCAAATCCTCAAGGTCGAAGCGCTGATCGCCGAGTAACGACAGTTTCATCCGGCAGCGGCGGAACCATTGCGGGGCCGCCGTTCTCTGATGGCAGGATGCGAAAGTCTGGCTAGGCTTCATCGCATATCTACCATTCAGAGGGAAATGCCATGGGAATTATCGGAACCATCTTTATCGGCCTCATCGTCGGCTTGCTGGCGCGGTTCCTGAAACCGGGCGATGACAGCATGGGCTGGATCATGACCATCCTGCTCGGTATCGGCGGTTCGCTGGCAGCCACTTACGGCGGCCAGGCCCTGGGCATCTATCAGGCGGGTCAGGGCGCCGGCTTCATCGGCGCGCTGGTTGGCGCGATCGTGCTGCTGGTGATCTACGGCCTGATCAAAAAGAACTGATTCAAAGCGACAAAGTCCTCTCCGCCAATCCGGCGGGGAGGGCTAAAATGCTCGGCGATTCAGCGTCCCCTCCCTTTTCGAGCATCCTTTACCGAGCACCTTCATGCGCCGTCTTCTGTTGACTCTCCTTTTGCTGGGCAGCGGTCTGGCCCACGCCGGCGAACTGCCGGAAACCGACTGGCTGGAACTGATGCCCAAGTCGGACCAGAAAGCCCTCGAGGCCATGCCTGAAATCGACCACAACTCCCCGGAAGCCACCGGCACCTTCACCCAGAAAGGCGGGATGAAGCAGGCCAAAGGTTTGCCGGCGGTGATGTATTCGACCAAGACCGTGGCGTCGATGAACGACAAGCACATCCGCATCGGCGGTTATCCGGTGCCGCTGGAATCCGACGCCAAGGGCCGCAGCACACTGTTCTTCCTCGTGCCGTACCCGGGCGCGTGCATCCACGTACCACCACCGCCACCGAATCAACTGGTGCTGGTGCGTTATCCAAAAGGCTTGAAGCTGGATGACATCTACACGCCGCTGTGGGTGACCGGCACGCTGAAGATCGAGAAGGTCAGCAATGACCTGGCCGATGCGGCGTACGCGCTGGAAGCGGACAAGGTGCGGGTGGTGCAGGAATCGGATCTGTAATTCAGAGCCGCAAAAAAAAACGCAGCCTCAGGGCTGCGTTTTTTGTTTTCAGAGCGGCTCGCTGCCAATACTGACACCCATTGTGTGACCGGCATCCGGCGCCAGAGTCATCACATCACTCATCACGTTCGCCGTCTCGATGCACAGCATGCGCTGCCAGCCGTCGTTATCCATGTCGCTGAGCGCGGCGGCGCGGTCGATCCACGGGTTCCAGATCACCGCCGTGCGTGAACCGGTAGCGGTCAGCACGATGCGCCGTTCCCAGGCCGGATCGACAATGCTCAGTTGCGGCGGGACGTCGAGGTAGATACGGTCGGTTTCCCCGGCAAAACGCAGGTCACCTTGCTGGGTGTGGGTTTTCCAGTCATCCAGAGTCTCGATGTAATCGAGGCCATCCACACCTTCGACGCGAACGTTGCGCACATCGCTGACGGCGAAATAGCTGTGCAACGCCTGGCTGATGCTGACGCTGTCTGTACCACGGTTGTGGCTGGTCAGGCTGATGTGCAGTTGATCGTCGAGGCGCAGGGTCAGGGTCAGATCGACCTGATGCGGCCAGCCCGGAAAACCGCCTTCGGGGTAGGGCAGCTTGAACTCCACCTTCAGGCTTTCATCTTCGGTTTCGATACCGCCCAGTTCCCAATCCATCGCCCGGACAAACCCGTGGGCGGCGGCCGGTTCTTCGCTGACACGCATCACCTGCACGCTCTGCGGGTTGCGTTCGAACTTGCCGAACCACGGCCAGCACACCGGCACGCCGGCGCGGATGCTCTGGCCGGTCTTGAACATGGCCTTGTCGTTCAGCCAGATGATCGGCGGCTGGCCGTCCACCTGATAACTGAGGATGTGCGCGCCTTGCTGGGCCACCAGCACTTCGGCCTGACCGTGGCGGATGCGCCAGCAGTTCAGTTCATCCAGTTTCACGGCTTCAACGTTGGGCGTGTTCATGGGACAACTCTCGATCAGCAACTTGGACGACTATCGACCGTGAAACGGCCGCGAGGTTTAACGTGCGCGTGGCGGAACCGAACGGGTGCGACCGCTGCCATCGATGGCAACGAACACGAACACCGCTTCGGTCACTTTACGCCACTCGCTGGACAGCGGATCGTCGCTCCATACCTCGACCATCATCTGGATCGAGCTGCGGCCGATTTCCAGGGTCTGGGTATAAAAGGACAATTGCGCGCCGACAGCCACCGGCACCAGAAACGCCATGCGATCGATGGCGACGGTCGCAACACGGCCGCCGGCAACACGACTGGCCATGGCAGTGCCGGCCAGGTCCATCTGCGCCACCAGCCAGCCGCCGAAAATATCGCCGAAGCCGTTGGTTTCGCGGGGAAGCGCGGTGATTTGCAGGGCCAGGTCGCCTTGCGGGATCGGATCTTCTTGTTCGAGCTCTATCATGCCGGGGGTGCCTCTGACCCGTGACTCTTCGTTGGGTATTGCTGGTGGTAGCCGTCTTCGGGAAAAACGATTCAGCACCGAACATACTACGTTCGTCACGTTTTCCATCAGGCGCCTAAGGAGAAACTCTGCGAAACCGGCTAATCCCGAGCAAGGGTCGGGCCAACGACGTTTTCGCACAGCAACCCCTTACAAACCGGAGCAAGGTTGCGAGTATATCGGTCGGTAGACTCCGCGACGACCGTCCGGTTCTGATTTCGACCGGCAAATACGCGCCTCTATGTGCTTTTTCGAACAATTTGCTATGGTGCCGAACCTGCCCGAGCCACAGCCAGCGTTGTTGTAGCGGCAGATCCGACTATAAGAGAAGACCTTGCCATGACCACAGCGCCCTCGAGCCTCGCGCAGCCCGACCAACCCGCACGACCGTTGACCCGCAATGACTACAAGACTCTGTCGCTATCGGCCCTGGGGGGCGCGCTGGAGTTCTACGATTTCATCATCTTCGTGTTCTTCGCCACCGTGGTCGGCAAATTGTTCTTCCCGGCCGACATGCCCGAGTGGCTGCGCCTGATGCAGACCTTCGGCATCTTCGCCGCCGGCTACCTCGCGCGGCCGCTGGGCGGGATCGTGATGGCGCACTTCGGCGACCTGCTGGGGCGCAAGAAGATGTTCACCCTGAGCATTTTCATGATGGCCGTGCCGACCCTGATCATGGGCCTGCTGCCGACCTACGCCCAGATCGGCCTGTGGGCGCCGATCCTGCTGCTGTTGATGCGCGTCATTCAGGGCGCGGCAATTGGCGGTGAGGTGCCGGGGGCCTGGGTCTTCGTTTCCGAACACGTACCCGGCAAGCACATCGGCTACGCCTGCGGCACCCTGACCAGCGGCCTGACGGCGGGCATCCTCCTCGGTTCGCTGGTCGCCACCGCGATCAACAGCATTTATACGCCAACGGAAGTTTCGGATTACGCCTGGCGAATCCCGTTCCTGCTGGGTGGCGTTTTCGGTCTGTTCTCGGTCTACCTGCGCCGCTGGCTGCACGAAACTCCGGTGTTCGCCGAACTGCAACAGCGCAAGGCGCTGGCCGAAGAGGTGCCGTTGCGCGCCGTGCTGCGTGACCATCGCGGTGCAATCGCGGTGTCGATGCTGCTGACCTGGCTGCTGTCCGCCGGTATCGTTGTGGTGATCCTGATGACGCCGACCGTGTTGCAAACGGTCTATCACTTCTCGCCGACCACCGCGCTGCAATCCAACAGCCTGGCGATCGTGTTCCTGAGCCTGGGCTGCATCATTTCCGGTGCGCTGGCCGATCGCTTCGGTGCCGGTCGGGTGTTCGTGTTCGGTTGCCTGGGTTTGCTGGCCAGTTCCTGGACCTTCTATCACAGCCTCGCCGATCATCCGAACTGGCTGTTCCCGCTGTATGCGCTGACCGGTTTTCTGGTCGGCACCATCGGCGCGGTGCCTTATGTCATGGTCAAGGCGTTCCCGCCGGTGGTGCGCTTCAGCGGTCTGTCCTTCTCTTATAACGTGGCTTACGCGATCTTCGGTGGCCTGACGCCGATGGTGGTCAGCCTGCTGCTGAAAGAAAGCGCGATGGGGCCTGCCTACTATGTGGCGGTGCTGTGCGGGATGGGGATCCTGGTCGGTGCGTGGCTGTGGAGCAAAGGTCGCTAAGCCACCTCACACTGATCGTTCCCACGCAGAGCGTGGAACGATCTGTCACGACATGCTGGCCTTTCATCCAATTGTCATATTTCAGCCATAGAGTGTTCACACGGCCTGCTGATACTTGGCCCCGACTTAACACACCCTATCTGCTAGGAGTAAGGCATGAAACTGAAGCGTTTGATGGCGGCAATGACTTTTGTCGCTGCTGGCGTTGCGACTGCCAACGCGGTTGCCGCTGTTGACCCTGCTATCCCGAGCTACACCAAGACCACTGGTGTGTCGGGCAACCTGTCCAGCGTCGGCTCCGATACCCTGGCCAACCTCATGACCCTCTGGGCTGAGAACTACAAAAAAGAATACCCGAACGTAAACATCCAGATTCAGGCCGCTGGCTCCGCCACTGCGCCACCTGCGCTGACTGAAGGCACCTCCAACCTGGGCCCGATGAGCCGCAAGATGAAGGACACCGAACTGGCTGCCTTCGAACAGAAATACGGCTACAAGCCAACCGCTATCCCGGTTGCCGTGGACGCCCTGGCTGTTTTCGTTCACAAGGACAACCCGATCCAGCACCTGACCATGGAACAGGTTGACGCGATCTTCTCGTCCACCCGTCTGTGCGGCGCCAAGACCGACGTGAAAACCTGGGGTGACCTGGGCGTGACCGGCGACCTGGCCAACAAGCCGGTTCAACTGTTCGGTCGCAACTCGGTATCCGGCACCTACGGCTACTTCAAGGAAGAAGCCCTGTGCAAAGGCGACTACAAGCCTAACGTCAACGAACAACCAGGTTCGGCTTCGGTCGTGCAGTCGATCAGCTCCTCGCTGAACGGCATCGGTTACTCGGGAATCGGCTACAAGACCGCCAGCGTGAAAACCGTTGCTCTGTCGAAGAAAGGCAGCACTGACTTCGTCGAAGACACCGAAGAAAACGCCCTGAACGGCAAGTACCCGCTGTCGCGTTTCCTGTACGTGTACGTCAACAAGGCCCCGAACAAGCCTCTGGCCCCGCTGGAAGCCGAGTTCGTGAAACTGGTTCTGTCGAAACAGGGCCAGGAAGTGGTCGTGAAAGACGGCTACATCCCGCTGCCAGCCAAGGTTGCTGCAAAAGCACTGGCTGACCTGGGTCTGCAGGAAGGCGGCGCTGAAGTCGCAAAAAAGTAACAAACTGAGTCAGGGGTGAACCCCGCCTGACTCACGTGTGGGGCCCGGCCCGCGAGCGGCCCGGCCCCCACACTCCCCGAATTCTTCTATCCACCGCCAGTGCCCTGCTGGCGGCGGATTTGGTGCGTCACTGCATTGTCATCTTTCTGTCATACAGGATCGCTAGGGTGTGCGCATGAATGATCTGGCCAATTCCAAAATGACTACGAACCCTCCCAAGCGCATTGACTTCAATACGCCTGAGTTGCAACGCAAGCGCCGCATTCGCGCGCTCAAGGATCGCTTTACCCGCTGGTACGTCCTCGTCGGCGGTCTGGCGGTGCTGGCAGCCATCACCCTGATCTTCTTCTTCCTCGCCTACGTGGTCGCGCCGCTGTTCAAAGGTGCTGACCTGACTGCGAAAGATGCAATCACCCCGGCCTGGATGCAGGACGCCGGCAAGCCGCTGATGATTTCGCTCGAAGAGCAAAATCAGGTGGCCATGCGCGTTTCCGACAAGGGCCAGGCGCTGTTCTTCGACATCGACAGTGGCGCTGAATTGAAGCGCGTCGATCTGCCTTTGCCGGCAGGCGCCAGTGTGACCTCCATCGGCGAAGACCAGCCGGGCCATCCGCTGGTGGCCGTGGGCCTGTCCAACGGCCAGGCGCTGGTGTTCCGTCACACCTATAAAGTCAGCTACCCGGATGGCAAGAAGACCATCACTCCGGCCATCGAGTACCCGTACGGCGAGACACCGATCGCACTCAATGAAAGCGGCGGTGCGCTGGAGCATGTCAGCCTCAATGCCACCGATTCGACCCTGATGCTGGTCGGCTCCACCGGTTCGCAACTCAATGTGCTGTCGCTGACCAGCGAAGAAAACATGATGACCGGCGAAGTCACCAACGAGCAGAAGCGTATCGATCTGCCGCAGATGACTGAACCTGTGAAAAACATCTTCGTCGACCCGCGCCAGCAGTGGCTGTACGTGGTCAATGGACGTGCCCAGGCCGACGTGTTCAGCCTGCGCGACAAGAGCCTCAACGGTCGCTACAAACTGCTGGAAAACGCTGACGCTGAAGTCACTGCGACCACGCAACTGGTCGGTGGTATCTCGCTGATCGTCGGTGACTCCAAAGGTGGCCTGGCCCAGTGGTTCATGGCCCGCGACACCGATGGCGAGCTGCGCCTGAAGCAGATCCGCACCTTCCAGATGGGCACCACGCCGATCGTTGAAATTTCCGCCGAAGAACGTCGCAAGGGCTTCCTGGCCCTGGATGCCAGCGGCAAGCTCGGCGTGTTCCACAGCACCGCGCACCGCACCTTGCTGGTCGATCAAGTGGTCGAAGGCCAGGGCCTGTTCGGCCTGTCGCCGCGCGCCAACCGTGTGATCGTCGAAGCCGGCGGCAAGCTGCAACCGCTGCTGCTCGACAACCCGCACCCGGAAGTTTCGTGGAGCGCGCTGTGGAGCAAGGTCTGGTACGAGAACTACGACGAGCCTAAATACGTCTGGCAATCGACCGCCGCCAACACCGATTTCGAACCGAAACTGAGCCTGTCGCCACTGACCTTCGGCACCCTGAAAGCCGCGTTCTACGCGATGCTGCTGGCTGCACCGCTGGCCGTCGCCGCTGCGATCTACACCGCGTACTTCATGGCCCCGGGCATGCGTCGCAAGGTCAAACCGGTGATCGAGCTGATGGAAGCGATGCCGACGGTGATCCTCGGCTTCTTCGCCGGCCTGTTCCTCGCACCGTATGTGGAAGGGCATCTGCCGGGCATCTTCAGCCTGCTGATGCTGCTGCCGATCGGCATCCTGATCGCCGGTTTCACCTTCAGCCGCCTGCCTGAGTCGATCCGCCTGAAAGTCCCGGACGGCTGGGAAAGTGCGTTGCTGATCCCGGTGATCCTGTTCGTGGGCTGGCTGTCGCTGTACATGAGCCCGTTCATGGAGAACTGGTTCTTCGGCGGTGACATGCGCATGTGGATCTCCCACGACCTGGGCATCACCTACGACCAGCGCAACGCTCTGGTGGTCGGTCTGGCCATGGGTTTTGCGGTGATCCCGAACATCTACTCGATCGCCGAAGACGCCGTGTTCAGCGTGCCGCGCGGCCTGACCCTGGGCTCGCTGGCCCTCGGTGCCACGCCGTGGCAGACCATGACTCGCGTGGTGATCCTGACCGCCAGCCCGGGCATCTTCTCGGCGCTGATGATCGGCATGGGCCGTGCGGTCGGTGAAACCATGATCGTGCTGATGGCCACCGGCAACACCCCGGTCATGGAAATGAACCTGTTCGAAGGCCTGCGCACCCTGGCCGCCAACGTCGCGGTGGAAATGCCGGAGTCGGAAGTCGGCGGCAGCCACTACCGCGTGCTGTTCCTCTCGGCGCTGGTGCTGCTGTTGTTCACCTTCGTCATGAACACCCTCGCGGAACTGATTCGTCAGCGTCTGCGCAAGAAATACTCGTCGCTTTAAGCAAAGGTAGAAGTCTGTGAAACAGAACTCCCTGAAAGGATGGTTCAAGAGCGGCGCCCCCGGCGTCTGGATCAGCGGCGGCGCGGTGTCCATCGCGGTCATCATGACCATTGGCCTGCTGGCGGTGATCGCCGTGCGCGGTCTGGGTCACTTCTGGCCGGCGGATCTGATCCACGCCAGCTATGACGTACCGGGCCAGGGCCAGCATCTGGTCGTGGGCGAAGTGGTGCAGAAAGAAGAAGTGCCGCGCGCCCGTCTGAAGAGCGCCGGCCTGCCGGTGCCGGACGAAGGTCCGGAATTCATGACCCGCGAGCTGATCAAGGTCGGTAACCGTGACCTGAATGGCAACGACTTCACCTGGATCGTCGGCGAGTGGCTGACCAACCAGACCACGCCGGTGGAACTGATGGCGCTGGAGCGTCGTGAGTGGGGCAACTTCTACGGCTACCTGGTCAACGTCAAACAGGACGGCAAGGTGATCGCCGAAGGCGAAGCCGCCTGGCCTGAGCTGCAAGCGCGGATCGATCGCGTGAACAAACTTGCCGCCCAGCTCAAGACTCTGGAAAAAGTCGATATCGGTGCGATCAACGCCGGCCTCGAGCGCATCCGTCTGCACGGTCGCAAGCTGGAGCTGGAAGGCAAACTCGACGCCACCGCGCAAGCGGACATGGAATCCGAGCGCGCCGAGCTGAACGCCCGCTATCAGGACATCGAAGCCCGTCTGGCCGATCTGCACGCGCAGTTCAACCGTGACGCCTTGACCGCTCGTGATGCGAACGGCAAGGAAATCGAAATCGGCCTGGGCAAAGTGGTTCACGCCTACCAGCCGAACGCGATGGGGACGTTCACCAAGATCGGTTTCTACTTCAGCAAGGTCTGGGAATTCCTGTCCGACGACCCGCGTGAAGCGAACACCGAAGGCGGGATTTTCCCGGCGATCTTCGGCACCGTGATGATGACCCTGATCATGGCGATGATCGTGACCCCGTTCGGCGTGCTGGCGGCGGTGTACCTGCGTGAATACGCCAAGCAGAACACCCTGACCCGGGTGATCCGGATCGCGGTGAACAACCTGGCGGGTGTTCCGGCCATTGTTTACGGCGTATTTGGTCTGGGCTTCTTCGTCTACGTGCTGGGTGGTTCGCTCGACCGTCTGTTCTTCCCGGAAGCGCTGCCGGCACCGACCTTCGGTACGCCGGGTTTGCTCTGGGCTTCGTTGACTCTGGCGCTGCTGGCGGTGCCGGTGGTGATCGTGGCCACCGAAGAAGGTCTGGCGCGGATTCCTCGCACCGTGCGTGAGGGCTCGCTGGCTCTGGGCGCGACCAAGGCTGAAACCCTGTGGAAGATCGTTCTGCCGATGGCCAGCCCGGCCATGATGACCGGCATGATCCTCGCCGTGGCTCGCGCCGCCGGTGAAGTGGCGCCGCTGATGCTGGTGGGTGTGGTGAAACTGGCGCCGTCGCTGCCGGTGGACGGCAACTACCCGTACCTGCACCTGGATCAGAAGATCATGCACCTGGGCTTCCACATCTACGACGTCGGCTTCCAGAGCCCGAACGTCGAGGCCGCGCGGCCGCTGGTATACGCCACGGCGCTGTTGCTGGTACTGGTGATCGCCACCCTGAACCTGTCGGCGGTGTACATCCGTAACCACCTGCGCGAGAAGTACAAGGCGCTGGACAGCTGATCGCCGTCACAAGAATTGAAGGGCTGTCGGCCTAAATACCGGCAGCCAACCGAACCGAATTTGTTAGCACAGGGGATCTCCCATGCAGCACGAAACACATACCCACGGCATCAACATGTCTGCCCTGGGCCGCGACAAGCAGAGCCTGAACCTCGAGCAGGAAACCGTGGCCATCGAAGTGCCGGGCCTGAGCCTTTACTACGGCGAGAAACAGGCGCTGTTCGATGTCAGCATGAACATTCCGAAACAGCGCGTGACCGCCTTCATCGGCCCGTCCGGCTGCGGCAAGTCCACGCTGCTGCGCACCTTCAACCGCATGAACGACCTGGTGGACGGCTGCCGCGTCGAAGGCGCGATCAACCTGTATGGCAACAACATCTACCGCAAGGGCGAAGACGTGGCCGAGCTGCGTCGCCGGGTCGGCATGGTGTTCCAGAAGCCTAACCCGTTCCCGAAGACCATCTACGAGAACGTGGTCTACGGCCTGCGCATCCAGGGCATCAACAAGAAACGCATCCTCGACGAAGCCGTCGAGTGGGCACTGAAAGGCGCGGCACTTTGGGACGAAGTCAAAGACCGTCTGCATGACTCGGCCCTCGGACTGTCCGGTGGTCAGCAACAGCGTCTGGTGATCGCCCGTACCATCGCCGTGGAACCGGAAGTGCTGCTGCTCGACGAACCGTGCTCGGCCCTCGACCCGATCTCGACCCTGAAAGTCGAAGAGCTGATCTACGAACTCAAATCCAAGTTCACCATCGTCATCGTGACCCACAACATGCAGCAGGCGGCGCGGGTGTCCGACTACACGGCGTTCATGTACATGGGCAAACTGGTGGAATTCGGCGACACCGATACCCTGTTCACCAATCCGGCCAAGAAGCAGACCGAAGACTACATCACAGGGCGATACGGCTAGCCGTACAGCTGCAAGCGGCAAGCTTCAAGCGGCAAGTTAGAAGCGATGCGGCAGGGAACACCACATAACAGCTTGCAGCTCGTAGCTTGCAGCTCTTGGTTAAACGCTTTTTCGGAGCGAACGCATGATTTCCAAAGAAGGCCTCACTCATCACATTTCCGCGCAGTTCAACGCCGAACTGGAAGAAGTGCGCAGCCACCTGCTGGCCATGGGCGGGCTGGTCGAGAAGCAGGTCAACGACGCGGTCACCGCGCTGATCGAGGCCGACTCGGGCTTGGCCCAGCAAGTGCGCGAGATCGACGACCAGATCAACCAGATGGAACGCAACATCGACGAAGAATGCCTGCGCATTCTGGCCCGTCGTCAGCCGGCGGCCTCCGACCTGCGTCTGATCATCAGCATCTCCAAGTCGGTGATCGACCTTGAGCGCATCGGCGACGAAGCGACCAAGATCGCCCGGCGTGCGATTCAGCTGTGCGAAGAAGGTGAAGCGCCGCGTGGTTACGTCGAGGTTCGCCACATCGGCGACCAGGTGCGCAACATGGTGCGTGATGCGCTGGACGCCTTTGCCCGCTTCGACGCCGATCTGGCGCTGTCGGTGGCCCAATACGACAAGATCATCGACCGCGAATACAAGACCGCCCTGCGCGAGCTGGCGACCTACATGATGGAAGACCCGCGCTCTATCTCGCGGGTCTTGAGCATTATCTGGGTGCTGCGTTCGCTGGAGCGGATCGGCGACCACGCGCGCAACATCTCGGAGCTTGTGATTTACCTGGTGCGCGGCACCGATGTGCGCCACATGGGCCTCAAGCGCATGAAGGAAGAAGTTGAAGGGACAAGTGGCGAAACCGCTAATGTTCCGGGCGATGCTGACGATAAGTAAGATTGCCTGAGAAAAGCGCCCGGCCCTTTGGCCGGGCGTTTTTGTTTCTGCTTTTCATGGGCAGAACCGAATTAAAAAGCAGCACCCGCGAACGAAAAGTCCCGGCGTGACTGAAGAGTTTTGGCAATGTGCCATCAGCCAGCGTTATGCTTGCCGGGATTTTAATAGGGGTGTTGGATGAGCAAGATCAGTGTGTTGGTCGTGGACGATGCATCGTTCATTCGTGACCTGGTGAAAAAGTGCCTGCGTAATTACTTCCCGGGGATCCGCACCGAGGACGCCATCAACGGCAAGAAGGCCCAGGCCATGCTGGCCAAGGAAGCGTTCGACCTGGTGCTGTGCGACTGGGAAATGCCGGAAATGTCCGGCCTCGAACTGCTGACCTGGTGCCGTGAGCAGGACAACCTCAAGACCATGCCGTTCATCATGGTCACCAGCCGGGGCGACAAGGAAAACGTCGTGCAGGCGATCCAGGCCGGTGTTACCGGTTACGTCAGCAAGCCGTTCACCAACGAGCAACTGCTGACCAAGGTCAAGCAGGCCCTGAACAAGGTCGGCAAGCTCGACACTCTGATGAACAGCGCCCCGACCAAGATGAACTCGGCGTTCGGCAACGACTCTCTGAGCGCGTTGACCGGCGGCAAGGCTGCCGTGGTTGGTTCCGCAGCGACGGCTGCGGCAGTGAATCCGTTTGCCAAGCCTGCCGCTGCGGCCCCGGCACCTGCCGCCGCGCCACAGCGTGGCCTGCTCAACAGCCCGCCCGTGAAAGCCCCGGCAGCCTCCAGCGCTCCGGCCGGCGGTCGCGGTCAGGGTCAACTGCGCCTGCCAAGCGGCACCCAGCAATGCGTGATCAAGGCCCTGAGCATCAAGGAAGCGCTGCTGGTGGTGAAACGCACCGACACCCTGCCGCAGATCCTCGATAGCGCCGTGCTCGATCTGGAGCAGGGCGACAACGCCGAAATCGCCCGCCTCAACGGCTACCTGCACGCCGTCGTTGCCCACGAGCCGAAACCCGACAGCGACTGGCTGCAACTGACCTTCCGCTTCGTCGACCAGGACGCGCAGAAGCTCGACTACATCTCCCGCCTGATTGCTCGCGGTACGGCGCAGAAGCACTTCGTTCCGGGCGCATAATCTTCGTCGCCTGACATTGATCGTTCCCACGCTCCGCGTGGGAATGCCTCAAGGGACGCTCTGCGTCCTCACGCATGGGACGCAGAGCGTCCCGGGCTGCATCCCCACGCAGAGCGTGGGGACGATCATCTCCTGCACCTGCCAATTTGAAACATCTGTCGACTAGCCTGGTCTGCTTCAGCTGCTAGGCTCATTCCCAGGCCTTACTCGACAGAACTTTCGCCCATGCCCCTGCGCCTGCTGTTTTTCTGTGGTCTGTTCATGGCCTCCACCTCGACTGTGGCCATGACGATCTACAAATCCACCGATGCCAACGGAGTGGTTTCGTACAGCGACCGTCCGAGCAAAGGCTCCCAGGTGTTCGTGTTTCAGGACCGGATGGTCGAGCGCCTTGAGCGCCAGGTCTATCTCGACATCAAGAAGCAGAAGGGCGCGGACGTGGTGTTCGTGCGCAACGACCTGTACGCGCCAGTCGAGGTTGCACTGGCGTTTACCGGGATGAGCAACGTGCGCGGCGCTCCCGCTCAAACGATCCGTCGGGTGCTGCCGGCGCGCAGCAATACGCGGCTGGCGTTGCTGACGGCGGTGTCCGGTGGCAAGCCGCTGGTGTACACGCCGATGTTCCAGTATTCCCTCGGTGACCCTGCTGGCGCGGCTCAGGGCTATCGCTATCCGTTTCCGTGGCGAGGCGGTCCGTTCCGTCTCAGCCAGGGCGCCAATGGCGATTACAGCCACTTCGGGCCGAAGAACAAATACGCGATGGACATCGCCATGCCGGTCGGTACGCCGATCATTGCGGCGCGCGCCGGAGTGGTGGTGAGGACCGAAAATTCCCAGAACGGGCGCGGCACCGATCCGTCCGGCAACTTCGTGCGGATCCTGCACGACGACGGCACGATGGGCGTGTACCTGCATCTCAAGCAAGGGTCGGTGAGTGTGCGCGAGGGGCAGCGGGTGACGGTGGGCAGTCCGCTGGCGCTGTCCGGCAACACCGGCAACAGCAGCGGCCCGCACCTGCACTTTGTGGTGCAGCGCAATACCGGAATGGGGCTGGTGTCGATTCCGTATCAGTTCAACCAGCCGCTGGGGGCGTTGCCCAACTTTGCGTTGGGCAAGCAGTAAACCCCGTCAGTCGAGCATCAGCACCTTGGCCAGAATGATCTTCGGACCTTTCATTTTCTTGATGATGATCCGCAGGCCTTCGACTTCCAGCACTTCTTCCTCTTCCGGCACCCGTTTCAGGGTTTCGTAGATCAGCCCGGCGAGGGTTTCGGCTTCGATGTGATCGAGGTCGATCCCCAGCAGGCGCTCGACCTTGAACAACGGCGTATCGCCCCGTACCAACAGTTTGCCCGGCTGGTAGGCGAGGATGCCGCGCTCGGCTTTGCGGTGTTCGTCCTGGATATCGCCGACCAGCACTTCCAGCACGTCTTCCATGGTCAGGTAGCCGATGATGTTGCCGTCGGCTTCTTCAACCACAGCGAAGTGCGAGCCGCCCTTGCGGAACTGCTCCAGCAGCTGCGACAGCGGCATGTGCCGGGAAACGCGCTCCAGCGGGCGGGTCAGTTCGGCGAGGTTGAACGACTCGGGAATGTGATCCAGCGCCGCCAGTTCCAGCAGCAGGTCTTTGATATGCAGCAGGCCGACGAATTCTTTGCGCTCGCTGTCGTACACCGGATAACGGCTGAACTTGTGGCGACGGAACATCGCCAGGATCTCTTTCAGCGGGGCGTTGAATTCGAGGGTGATCAGGTCTTCCCGGGAGTTGGCCCAGTCGACCACTTCCAGCTCGCCCATTTCCACCGCCGAGGCCAGCACGCGCATGCCCTGGTCGCTCGGGTCCTGGCCACGGCTGGAGTGCAGGATCAGTTTCAGTTCTTCACGGCTGTAATGGTGCTCGTGATGCGGGCCGGGTTCGCCTTGTCCTGCGATGCGCAGGATGGTGTTGGCGCTGGCGTTGAGCAGGTAGATCGCCGGGTACATGGCCCAGTAGAACAGGTACAGCGGCACCGCCGTCCACAGCGACAGCAGCTCGGGTTTGCGGATCGCCCAGGATTTGGGTGCGAGTTCGCCGACCACAATGTGCAGGTAGGAGATGATGAAGAACGCGGTGAAGAACGAGATGCCTTTGACGACTTCGGCCGATTGCACGCCAACCGCGCTCAGCAGCGGTTCGAGAATGTGTGCGAACGCCGGCTCGCCGACCCAGCCCAGGCCCAGGGAGGCGAGGGTGATACCGAGCTGGCAAGCCGAGAGGTACGCATCGAGCTGACTGTGTACCGTGCGCAGGATGTGCCCGCGCCAGCCGTGCTGCTCAGCGATGGCTTCGACCCGGGTCGAGCGCAGTTTGACCATGGCGAACTCCGCCGCAACGAAGAAGCCGTTGAGCAGAACCAGGATCAGAGCGAAAAGAATCATGCCGAAATCGGCGAATATGGTTGCGAGGGACAAGCCAGGGGAAGGGTCCATGATGGAGTTTTGCGGGTTCCGTGTGATTCGAAAGAAAGAAAAATCCGCACCTGAAAGGCAGGCGCAAGTTAGCCAATGTAGCGGCTGACCTGGCGATTGCCTAGTCCGGCATTACTCAGCGGCGCTGATGACCCGTGCCTGAGCGACCTGCGCCGGGGCGAAATGGCAGGTGAAGGTGCTGCCGTGACCGGGCACGCTGCTGATCTCCATCCGTGCGCGATGGCGCAGCAATACGTGTTTGACGATGGCCAGACCCAGGCCCGTGCCGCCGGTGTTGGAGTTGCGGCTGGAGTCGACGCGGTAGAAGCGTTCGGTCAGGCGCGGCAGGTGTTTGCTGTCGATGCCGATCCCGGAATCCTGCACGCTGAGGTGTGCGCCTTGATCGTCGCCCCACCAGCGAATGCGGATATTGCCTTCGGCCGGGGTGTATTTGACCGCGTTGAACACCAGGTTGGAAAACGCACTACGCAGTTCCGCCTCGCTGCCCTTGAGCAGAATGCGGGTGTCGGCTTCCAGGGTGATTTTCTGATTCTTCGATCCTGACAGCTGCTGGGCGTCGCTCTTGATCGACTGCAACAAGTTGTCGATGTGCACCGGCTGGTTGTCCGACGGGTAATCGGTGGCTTCCAGCTTGGCCAGCAACAGCAAGTCGTTGAGCAGGGTCTGCATTCGTCCGCCCTGTTGCTGCATCTGCTGCAGCGCGCGGCTCCAGCGCGGGTTCACTTCCTCGACGTTGTCGAGCAGGGTTTCCAGGTAGCCGCAGATCACCGTCAGCGGGGTGCGCAGCTCATGGGAGACGTTGGCAATGAAGTCTTTGCGCATCTGTTCCAGCTGATGGATGCGCGTGACGTCGCGGACCAGCATCAGGTGCTCGTTGTTGCCGTACCGCGTGAGGTACAGCTGGATGCGTACGCGATCGTTGGTCGGCGAGGGGATTTCCAGCGGTTCGGCGTAGCTTTCCTGCTCAAAGTACTCCTTGAAGCGCGGATGCCGGACCAGGTTGGTCACCGGTTGGCCGCTGTCTTGCGGGGTCTTGAGGCCGAGCAGGGTTTCGGCGGCGCGGTTCCACCATTCCAGGTTGCCGTCGCTGTCGAGCATGATCACCGCATCTTTCAGCGCAGCGGTGGACTCCTGAACGCGGTCGATCACCGCTTGCAGGCGTCCGCGTACCCGTTGGTCGCGGCGTTGCAGGTGGTAGATGCTGTCGAACACCTCGCCCCACAGGCCATAGCCGTCGGGCGGTGCTTCATCGGGTTGGTGCAGGCGCAGCCATTCGTGCAGACGCAGCAGTTGCTTGAGCGTCCAGGCCAGGTACAGGCCCAGTCCCGCCGCCAGACTCCAGCCGTAGTAGCCGGTGATCAGGCCGATCACCAGGCAGCCGGTGACCAGCAACAGCATGTGGCGAATCAGGGTGCCATGCCAGTTTTGGTTCACGGAAAATGCGGTCCTTGTCTACGGGGCTGGCGCTCGGCTCAGGCTTTGGTGGAGAACCGGTAGCCGGTGCCGCGCACGGTTTGTACCAGATTTTCGTAGGCGTCGCCGAGGGCCTTGCGCAGGCGCCGGATGTGCACGTCGACGGTGCGCTCTTCAACATAGACGTTGCCGCCCCAGACCTGGTCCAGCAACTGGCCACGGGTGTAGGCGCGTTCCTGGTGGGTCATGAAAAATTGCAGCAGACGGTATTCGGTCGGGCCCATCTCGGCAGGTTTGCCGTCGATGGTCACGCGGTGGCTGATCGGGTCGAGCAGCAGGCCGCCGACTTCGATCGGCGCTTCGCCATCGGTCGGGCCGGCGCGACGCAGCACAGCCTTGAGGCGTGCCACCAGCTCGCGTGGGGAAAACGGTTTGGTGATGTAGTCGTCGGCGCCGACTTCCAGGCCCTGAATCTTGTTGTCCTCTTCGCCCTTGGCGGTGAGCATGATGATCGGGATGTCCCCGGTCAGCTCGTCACGCTTGAGGCGGCGGGCCAGCTCGATGCCAGAGGTGCCGGGCAGCATCCAGTCGAGCAGGATCAGGTCCGGTTTACGGTCGACGATAATGGCGTGGGCCTGCTGCGAGTTCTCTGCCTCGAGGCAGTCATAGCCGGCCATTTCCAACGCAACGGCGATCATTTCGCGAATGGGCGCTTCGTCGTCGACGATCAGAATGCTCCTGCCAACCATGCCTTAATCCTCTTGTCATTTAACTGTCTTGCGCCGCATTAGATAACGGAATTATTGCAGTCGTGTGACAGTATTTTAGTCCGGCGGCGATTGTGCGAATCCTGAACTAAGCTCTAAGTCCGAATCCTGACAACCACAAGAGAAGGTTTCCATGACTCAAATGACTGCTTCCTTTAAGGCTTTGCTGATGGCTGCCGCCCTGACTCTGCCTGGACTGGCGATGGCGGCCGAGCCGGCCATGATGAAAGATGGAATGATGGTCGACCACAACGGCATGACGCTTTACACGTTCGACAAGGACAGTGGCGGCAAGTCGATGTGCAACGGCGACTGCGCCAAGAACTGGCCGCCGCTGATGGCTCCCGCAGGTGCCAAGGCCGAAGGCAAATGGACGGTGATCAAGCGCGATGACGGCATGATGCAGTACGCCTACGACGGCAAACCGCTGTACACGTTCGTGAAAGATGCCAAGCCGGGCGATATGACCGGCGACAAGATGAAGGACGTGTGGCACGTGGTTCACGAGCACAAGTAAGTCACCGGCAGTGAAGCAGGATCGCGGCCCGCAGGCATAGCCTCGGGCCGCGACTCCTTGAGATCAGCGCAACGCGTAATCCAGCACGATCCCGACAAAAATCGCCAGCCCGGCCCAGTGGTTGTGCAAAAACGCCTTGAAGCAGCGCATCCGGTCCCGGTCGCGGGTGTACCAGAATTCCCAGGCATAGCACCCGGCCGCCACCAGCAGGCCGAGGTGGAACCAGATCCCCAGCTCGAATTTCGACCCCGCCAGCAGCAGACAGCCCAGCGACAGTACCTGCAAGGTCAGGATGATCACCCGGTCGGCATCGCCGAACAGGATCGCCGTGGATTTCACGCCGATCTTCAGGTCATCGTCGCGGTCGGTCATCGCGTAATAAGTGTCGTAGCCCACCGTCCACAGCAGATTGGCGATCCACAGCAGCCAGGCCGTTGCCGGCAACTCACCGGTTTCGGCGGTGAACGCCATCGGCATCCCCCAAGAGAACGCCGCGCCCAATACCACTTGCGGATAGTAGGTGTAGCGCTTCATGAACGGATAGGTGAACGCCAGCGCCAGACCGCCGAGCGACAGCCAGATCGTCGCCGCGTTGGTGCACAGCACCAGCAGGAAACTCACGCCCATCAGCAGCGCGAAAAACACCAGCGCCTCTTTCGAGCTGATCTTGCCGGCAGCAATAGGCCGCTGCGCAGTGCGTTTGACGTGGCCGTCAACCTTACGGTCGGCCCAGTCGTTGATCACGCAGCCGCCGGCACGGGTCAGGATCACGCCGAGGACGAAAATCACGATATTGGCCAGCGATGGCGAGCCTTTGCCGGCAATCCACAGGGCCCAGAGCGTCGGCCACAGCAGCAGGTAAATGCCGATCGGCTTGTCCATCCGGGTCAGCTGGATGAAGTCCCAGGCGCGCGGGTTCAAGCGATTCAGGGATTTGAGCAGGCTTTGGTACATCAGCAGTTCTCCGGACGGGCGCGGACGGCTTCCCACAGCGTAGGCAGGAAAATCTCCGCCACCAGTACGCTCAATGCCCCACGGTCGAAACGCGAGCGCCGTCCCCACAGACCGGCAGCCCGGGAACCTTCTGGCAGCCAGTGCTCAGGGTAATGACAGACTTCAATGGCGCGCCGCTGGAACGCGTGATCGCAGAACAGCAGTTCGCCCAGTGAGCGGCTGCCCAGTTCATCCATGTGCAAGCCGTCGCCCTGCAAGGCACTGCGCGACGCCACGCTGCGGGCGAACACCCAGGCCTCACCATGCCCGCGCAGATACACCTCGCGCACCCAGCCTTCGCTGCCTTCGGCCAGGTCCAGCGCCGCGCATTCGTCGTCGCGCAGGGTCTGCCAGCCTTCGAACAGCGGCGTCACGCTGAAGCCGTCATCGGACAGGCGCGTCAGCCGGCGGGTCAGGGAGCCTTCGTCGAACAGCCAGTCGAGCGTGGATGTGTCGGGGAGGGGGGGCAGTTCGCTTTGCGGGCGCCACAGCGGAGCGTTTGTGTGTTGCACAATGAGTCATTATTGGCAGCAAATGAGGCGGCGAGCTTACCATGGCGAGCCGCGAGTTTGATTGATCCGGGTCGCCGCTGCGCCGAACAGGCTTGCATCTGCCCGGCCCGATCAGTACAAAACGCCCTGAGCCGGACGGCAGCGCTGCACCATCGACCGTCCGCGCCGGCTAAAGCCTGAACCCTGAGGAAGTACCTGAATGAAAAAGTGGCAATGTGTGGTCTGCGGCCTGATCTACAACGAAGCCGACGGCTGGCCGGATGACGGCATTGCGCCGGGCACCCTGTGGCAGGACGTGCCGGAAGACTGGCTGTGCCCGGACTGCGGCGTCGGCAAGATGGACTTCGAAATGATCGAAATCAACTGAGAAAACACTGAGGAGTAGGGCATGAGCGCACCTGTCGTAATCGTTGGCACCGGGCTTGCGGGTTACAACCTGGCTCGCGAGTTTCGCAAACTCGATGGCGAAACCCCGTTGCTGCTGATTACCGCCGATGACGGTCGCTCCTACTCCAAGCCGATGCTGTCTACCGGCTTCGGCAAGAACAAGGACGCCGACGGCCTGAGCATGGCCGAACCGGGTGCCATGGCCGAGCAGTTGAAGGCCGAAATCCGCACCCACACCCGCATCAGCGGCATCGATCCGGGCCACAAGCGTTTGTGGATCGGCGAAGAAGCGGTGAGCTATCGCGACCTGATCCTCGCCTGGGGAGCCGAAACCGTACGCGTGCCGATCGAAGGCGATGGCGGGGATCTGGTGTTCCCGATCAACGATCTCGAAGACTACGCACGCTTTCGCGCAGCAGCGGCCGGCAAGCGCCGAGTGTTGCTGCTCGGTGCGGGGTTGATCGGCTGCGAGTTCGCCAACGACCTGATTCTCGGCGGCTACGAGGTGCAACTGGTTGCACCGTGCGAACAGGTGATGCCGACCCTGCTGCATCCCGCTGCGGCGGCTGCGGTGCAGGCCGGGCTGGAAAGCCTCGGCGCGCGTTTCCACCTCGGCCCGGTGCTGACTCGCCTGCAAAAAGTCGCTGACGGACTGGAAGCGCACCTGTCCGACGGTCAGGTTGTCCCGTGCGATGTGGTGGTCTCGGCCATCGGCCTGCGCCCGCGGATCGATCTGGCGGCGGCCGCCGGCATCCAGACCAATCGCGGCGTGGTGGTCGACCGTCATCTGCAAACCTCTCACGCCAACATTTACGCCCTGGGCGACTGCGCCGAGGTCGACGGGCTGAATCTTCTGTACGTCATGCCCCTCATGAGTTGTGCGCGAGCGCTGGCACAGACCCTGGCCGGCAACCCGACCGTGGTGAACTACGGACCGATGCCGATCACCGTGAAAACTCCGGTCTGCCCGCTGGTGGTTTCCCCGCCGCCACGGGGCCGCGAAGGCGTCTGGACGGTCGAAGGGCAGGGCGCCGACGTCAAGGCGCTGTGCCACGACGCCGAAGGGCAATTGCTCGGTTACGCCCTGACCGGCGCGGCGGTGATGGAAAAACTCGCGCTGAACAAACAGCTTCCGGCCTTGCTGGCGTAAATACCGGTCGTTCTGTCGGAATCACCCCGCTTTTGCCCCCACAAACGTCGCGGGGAGACTGGCGCCGCCCTTAACCGCGTGCCATCCTCACTCCCGTCTGCCGCAGAGTAGAGCCTGCGGCGCCTTGGGCGCTGTTCCAACGAGAACAGCACGGACATAACAACAAAAAACCGTCAAAGGGGCTTCACTAATGCGTAAACCAGAACTCGCCGCTGCAATCGCTGAAAAAGCGGATCTGACCAAAGAGCAGGCCAACCGCGTTCTCAACGCCGTTCTCGAAGAAATCACCGGCGCCCTGCACCGCAAGGACAGCGTCACGCTGGTGGGCTTCGGCACCTTCCTGCAACGCCACCGCGGTGCCCGCACCGGCAAAAACCCGCAAACCGGTGAACCGGTGAAGATCAAGGCCAGCAACACCGTTGCGTTCAAGCCAGGCAAATCGTTGAAAGACAGCGTCAATCCATAATCGCGGCGAACGCCCGGTCAGCCGGGCGCGCTGCATGAAAAATGGGCATACCGATTGCGGTCGGATGCCCATTTTTTTGGCTGATGGCGAGCCGAGCTGGTCTTGGTGGATCGTTATGGGATTCGTCTAGCCGGTTACCCGTAGGTGGCCAGCACCATTCTGGCGAACTCGTTCTTGCTTGGCTGGTGTCCATAAGATTTCAGGTATTTACGCCACTCGGACTCGAGTATGGGACTTTCGTATTCGCCCTCCGTCGCCAGATGCGCAGCTGCATCGTCTATCAAGGCTTGGGTGTAATGTTTCGAGGGGCCGTCCGAACTGGCGTCTGAAGTTGAAATGAACGGTCCAACCGTTGTGAATAGCAACCCGATCCCGGTCAGCATCGAGAACTCCAAGGGGCCACCGTTCAATAGGCATCCAAATCCGATGCAGCCCTCAGCACGAGCAGAGGTGCTGGTTGTGAGCGTTAGCATGACAACCAAAGCGCATCCAAACCCTGATATTGATCGTTTATTGTGTCTGCCGCTCATGATGGTTTAACGCTCCCTGACGTTACTTATGGATCCCTTTGTTCAGTGATTGCAGATTGGCAAGTGACTGGAGGGGGTGAGATGCCTTACCAGCTCCCGAAGGGGATGCCGTATTTTTCGATGTAGGTTTTGGACTCCGGTGAAAGAGGTAGCGCGTAGCGTCCTCCATTTTTCCCTTGATACGGCCCCTGCTTGACGATGCTCCCTTCAACCCGAGTTATCTCGACAGACTTGAGACAAGGCGCTCCCAGCCAGACCTTGGCGATGCCGCCGGGCGCCAAGCCAATACCTATGCGGTCGCGGTAGTCTGTGATCCATTTGCCATCCAGTCTGCAAAAAGCCTTTTCCGGTTTGCGCATGATTTCCCGCGCGGACTCGGGAATAACAATGTAGGCCTCGTAGGTTTGAGGCTCTGCCAATGATTGCCATCGCACATAGATCAAGCGGGGAAGATCGGCACCGGTGACGTCACGTCCGGCGCCGCTGCCGGGGCTGTCAGGCCATCCTGCGGGCTTGCCCTTGTTGTCGGCGGGGGTGTTCACCGAGGCAATCCCGGCGCCGGCGCGTTTGAATACACGTTCGCGGATATCCACCACGTCGGCCGTTTCAATCCAGACCTCCATGTAGGCGGGTGCACCGAAGCCAAGATACCAGGGCTGTTTGGTGATCGGCTGTGCATTGCTTGGAGTGCAGAGCAACAACAGCAATCCGAAGATGAAACCTGTTTTTTTTTTGATGGGACGAGTGGGTTTATTCATGGGGGTGCACCACTCGTTGTTTGTCTTTTGTCGGTCGGTTTATGAAAACAATGCTCATGTCGCTGTTGTTGAAATCTTTGGCTGCGTTCCAGTGCGCAGATAGGTGGACATAGCGACTGCGTAACGAAAATGAACGGTCGCACCACTGAATGAAGGGGATGTGATGCCTTACCAGCTCCCGAAGGGGATGCCGTATTTTTCGATGTAGGTTTTGGATGCATCTTTGAGAGGGCGATGTTGACCTCCGGATTTACCGTCATAGGGACCTTTGGGATTGATAGTTCCTTCGACTCGGGTAATTTCGACTGGCTTCAAGCACGGCCCCCTCAGCCACACCTTGGCAATGCCGCCAGGCGCCAAGCCAATAGTTACGCGGTCGCGGTAATCCGTGATCCATTTGCCATCCAGTCTGCAGTAAGCCTTTTCCGGTTTGTGCATGATTTCCCGAGCAGATTCGGGAATCACAATGTAGGCCTCATAGGTTTGAGGCTCTGCCAAGGATTGCCAACGCACATAGATCAGGCGGGGGAGATCGGCTCCGGTGACGTGACGCCCCGAGCCGCTACCTGGGCTTTCTGGCCAGCCCGCAGGCTTGCCCTTGTTGTCGGCGGGGGTGTTTACCGAGGCAATCCCGGCGCCGGCACGTTTGAACACACGTTCACGTATATCCACCACGTCTGCTGTTTCAATCCAGACCTCCATGTAGGCTGGTGCTCCGAAGCCAAGATACCAAGGCCGTTTGGTGATTGGTTGTGCGTGGCTTTGACTGCAAAGTGCCAACAGCAATCCAAAGACCAACCCCGTGTTTTTTTTGATGGACCGAGTGAATTTATTCATGGGGGTGCACCACTCGTTGTTTGTCTTTTGTCGGTCGGTTTATGAAAACAATGCTCATGTCGCTGTTGTTAAAGTCCTTGGCTGCGTTCCAGTGAGCAGAAAGATGGATATAGCGACTGCGTAACAAAGCCCGTTCTTTGATGGTCAGTCTCTCAACGGATGAATTTCCAAGCGCATAAGCCTCAAGTTTGGTGTGGATCGGGATCAGTTCCTCAGGCAGCGAAAGTTTTGAATCATTTTTGTCAATCGCTTCAAATGGCACACCATGTCTGACCCCCAGCTCACGCATGATGCGTAAATAAACCAGCGACAACTCACCGTGTATCGGGCGTTCAATCATGGCCGCAGCATAAACCCGCTTCTGGGGATCCGATGTGGATCTGCCCCTTTCCAATCGTTGAATGACAGGGGCTTCCCAGAGTGCAACCCGCAGTTGATTGCCTGGAGCGTCATCTTCGATGACGCCTTTCGTATACCAGGCAAACGCCTCCTTTTCGGCAGCGACATAGGCTGCGCTGCGGGTCGCTTCCTTGCTTTGGCTGATGGTGCTGGTGATCGGACTGCTCAACAGAAGTTTCTCCCTGGCTCTGGGCAGATAACCACCTCCCAGATCCGAGTGGGCGCCGGGTAATACCAGATCAATCTCACCCAGGCTGTTAAGGGCAAAGTTCTCGCGATGTTCATCACGCGCCACCAAGTGCACCACTTTGTTGGCGCAACCCTCCGGCAGCTTCAAGTTCAGTCCCGGATTTCTGCTGTTGGCGCCAGTGAAGTCGAGCAACCATGGATTGGCGATTGCCGCGACGGTATCAAACAGACCAATGAAATTGATGCTGATACTGGATTGTGAAACCCAGTCAAAGCTACTGACCAAGAACGGAGAGCCCGCTGGCAACGCCTTTGCGAGAATGCTGCGCTTGCCTTTTAGCACCTCGTTTGCGAAGTGCCGTGCAGCGGCGGCGCCTCGACTGAAACCGAAAATATCGAATTCGATTCTTTCTATTAGCGTGTTGGGGTTGCTATCAATCAGTGACCGAATTTGCTCCATGATTTTTTCAGGGCTCTGCTCCACACGAGCCAGAACACCCGTTTCGCCTCGGCCGGTTGCCTGTGCGTAAAGTGAGTCGTCTCCGTCAGCGGTTGTACCGATGCCTTCGATGTATACGCGCAAAGAAGCCTGTTTCGTGTTCTCTGGTAATACGTCAAAGGCATGGTCTGTATACAGCTCATGCAACCGCACGATATTGCTTACATCATTGCCGTAGCTGTTATCCGGTGAGTTGCCATTTCCGTCATAGCCATAAGCGGCGCAGTGCTTCTGAATCTCTTCGGCTGCCTCCGCCAGATTGGCATCTGGCGCATAGCAAGCCGCGACCGTTTCGCTGTTGGCCTTGTTGTTCCCCGTCCCATCGAAAAACACGCCGATCCGCAAGGTGATGCCGGCAGGCATTTCATCTTCCAGTTCAACTTCTTCCTCCTCTTCTTCGAGTTCGGCGACTTCCGGGTCTTGAGTGGATGAGGCCGTCAGTCCGGCCGCCAAGGCTCCCGCCATTGCGGCTTCTGGATGATCAGCGGCTCCGCTGGCGGACGTCTTTCCTCCCGCCACCATCTCGGTACTGCTGAAGATCCCGCCGCTGTCGATCACGATGTGGTGACCGCCCGCCTTCAGCGTGATGCTGGCGCCGGCATCCAGCACCACGCTGGCGCCGGCCTTGATCTGCACCTGCTGGCCCGCCTCGACGGTAATGATTTTCCCGGCCGTCGTCTGGCTGCTGCCCTGGATGCTTTCCCAACGATCGCGCCCGACCGCCAGCCGGCTGTCATGGAGAACCTGCCGCTCCATGTCGCGCTGGGCACGCAGGTAGACCAGTTCCAGTCCGGCGCGGTCTTCAATCGTAAATTCGCTGTAGCCGCCGGTGTCAGGCGAGCTGCGACTGCGCAGCACGGTTCGGGTCTTGTGCTCGGGCAGTTTGTAAGGCGCGGGCGTGACCTTGTTGATCACGCAGCCGGTAATCAGCGGCTTGTCGGGATCACCTTCCACGAAGGTCACCACCACTTCCGTCCCGATGCGGGGGAGGGTGACGACACCGAAACCGTTCCCGGCCCAGCTCGACGAGACCCGCACCCAGCAACTGCTGCGCTCACTGTTTAATTCGGTCCGGTCCCAGTGGAATTCGACTTTTACGCGACCGAACTCATCGCAGTAGATCTCTTCGCCTTTGGGGCCGGTCACCCGGGCGGTCTGGCTGACCAGTGGTAGCCTGCGTGCGGGAAGCGGCGGACGGAAAACTACCTCGGCCGGAATGGCGTGGAAGGTGTTGCGATAGCCTTGGGTAAAACCGTCCGCCGATTGAGTTTCGCTGCTAACCGACTCTTCGAGCACTTGCGGCTGCCGCCCGGTGTGGCTGATCCCGAGCAGCAGCCACAGATCGTTGCATTTCTGGCGAGGGTGTTCGGTCAGTTCAAGCAGATGGCCGCAGCGCAAGGTAGGTTGGTTGCTTTGACCCTCTGCCATTTCATAGTCTGCGCGATGGCGCTCCAGGGCCTGACGGGCCAGTTGCTTGCCACGCTTTTCGTTGGCCAGCGGCAACGGGTATTGGTAGTCCTCAAGCGTCGGGGTGAATTCGGCGCTGAAGCGGCTTTCGATTAAAAGCGTCGGTCGCCTCAGGTCATAGTCGCGTCGCGTGACCCGGCTTGTCCGGGTGGCGGCGCGCAAGGAAAACCTGCTGACTACTGGATATTCCGGGACCATCCCGCTATCCCGGCGATAGGGTGTGGCGCGCAATGTCGGGAGGAACACCGAGTCATCGGTGAACACCAGCAAATGGCCTTGCGCGGAGTGCTGGTGATGCCAGGCGATTCCGTCCTCGGCACACACGCGCTGAATGAACTCGAAATCGCTTTCGTCGTATTGGGTGCAGTAATCCCGTGCTGCTAGGGGCTGGACATGGAAGGTGAACGCATCGGCGAGGATGCCGTGTCGCTTGAGTGTTTGCGTGATGATCTGCGGGACAGTCTGCCCCTGGTAAATCCGTTGATCGTGACTGAACTGCAAATAGTGGAGGCTCGGCACCAGTATCAGGCGATAGTGGGTCAGGCGTTTTCCCGACTCACCCGCCAACACATCGTCGATGCGTCCATGAATGCCTTCACCGTTCAGGCCGAACTGCAGGAAGGCAGGCTGACCGAGCAGGCCTTCCATATCGAAGTCGGGGTCTTCACTGACCAGTTCGACGTGGATGGCATAAAGGGTGCTGATGGTCTCGGTGCCTTCGAAGGCCAGCACCTTGAAGTCGTTGCGAACAGCGGGAATCTGCAGCGTAAAGCGCGCAGAACTGACAGCTCCAGACATACGCTTGTCCTTAAGCAGAGAGGGGAAGACGGCGTGATGTCGAAACCCTCCCTGGTCAGCGCACGCGAACATTGGCCGGCACGCTAACAAGGCGTTAAACAGATTTATGTAAGAAGGATCGCTTGTTTAAGTCGGAGCTTTCCGGGTTGTAAAACAACGTGGAAATTGTGGGAAATGGCTGTGAGAAACTGACGGCGAATGATTGGAATCCTGCGTAATAGTCTTATGCAGGCAAGGATCCAGGACTATTAAACATATAAATGCCATCAAATTGATGGCACTTTTAATGTTGTCTGTTGTCGCCAGTCATTTGTTAATAAATGGCGGTGTATTTTCGGAAGCGTCCTACTTCAAATTTTTTCGGGGTTTGTCATGCTTTCGCCGCTTACTTATGGAACGAGCGTGCAGATGTTCTCGATGCCGCGCGCCGGCCGCTCTGGCCCAATGCTTTCGGAAGGGATAGGCTTAAAAGTGAAATATAAAGGGACATCAGGGAATCCCCTGTCACATATAGGGCGATCTCCTACAGCGCCCAATGAACAGTTCGTCTTGTTGTTTAATCGGATGCTTGCTAGTGGCCATCATAGTGATTACGATGCGCGCACTTGAAAGAGCAAACACTCAATTGGATGAGTCTTCCGACTGCTCTTCGATACTGTCCCGCGCCGCTGCAACTCCAATAGGCGCACGACCGTAATCCTAATAAAGGCCATGGATGTCCTACTCAAGCAAACTTTCCGCCCATTACCTCGAACTCGCTAAAGTCTCTGTTTCCAAAGAGAATTTTGCGGGCGAAGACGTTCGTTTCTCGAGCGAATTCGAGGCCTTGGAAAGCGAGCTGGCCAAAGCCTCGTCGATGCACGAAAGCGGGCAGATCGACTGGCTGAAAATTCGCGAAAACAGCGAAAACCTCCTGCGTACCCAATCCAAGGATTTGCGTGTCGGCGCCTGGCTGACCTGGTCGCTGTACCAGCGTGAATCCTTCCCCGGCCTGCTGGCCGGCCTCGGTTTTCTGCACCATTTGTCGGAAAACCACTGGGCCGAGATTCACCCGCTCAAACCCCGCACCCGGGCCGCCGCCATCGGCTGGCTGGTGCCGCGTCTTGAGCAGGTGATCACCGAGAACATCGCGATCAAGGAACAGCTGCCGATGTTCCGGCAGTTGTCCGAGCATCTGTCCGGTCTCGACGCCGCCTGCACCGAGCACCTGGGCGATGATGCGCCGCTGCTGCTGCCGCTTTCTCGCCGCCTGAAAACCATGATCCAGCGTGCCGCTGACAATCAGCCGGCACCCGGCGTGGTGGGTGCGGCGGTGGCGCAGGTCAAGCAGGCCGCCAGCCAGTTACTGGCTCCCGGTGCGCCGATTGACAACGAAAAAGAAGCCCATAAAGCCCTGCGCGCCCAGCAGGAAAGCGCCCGCCCGCTGTGCGCCTGGTGGCTCAAGCAGAAAGCCACCGACCTGCGCGCGCTGCGCCTCAACCGCACCTTGCTGTGGATGACGATCGATGCGGTGCCCGAGCGCAACGCCGAGCAGATTACCGTGCTGCGCGGGTTGCCGGTCGACAAGCTCAAGCAGTATCAGGACCGCTTCGATCAGGGCAAATATGCCGACCTGCTGGTGGAACTGGAGGCGAGCCTGGCGAAGGCGCCGTTCTGGTTCGATGGCCAGAGGATGGTCTGGGAATGTCTCCAGAACCTCAACGCCGAGCTGGCCATGCGCGAAGTGGAAATCCACTTCGCGCTTTTGATTCAGCGCCTGCCCGGCATCATCGAGCTGCGTTTCCATGACGGCGCGCCGTTCGCCGATCCGTCCACCCGGGCGTGGATCGCCGGCAACGTCATGCCGCACCTGCAAAGCGCCAGCGCGCCGCGCAAGGTCGAGACCGAGAACGTCGAAACCCAGCCAGCCTGGGAAAAGGCCTTGGAGGAAGTCCAGCCGATCCTGCGCAAGGAAGGCCTCAAGCCTGCCGTGCAGATCCTCAAGCAGGGTCTGCAATCGGCGCACGGCGGGCGCGAACGCTTCTTCTGGCAGTTCGCCCTCGCGCGGCTGTGCTTCCTGGCCAAGAAATACGAACTCGCCAAGAACCAGCTCGAAACCCTCGATCAGACATTACAGGACTCAGGCCTGCACGCCTGGGAGCCCGATCTTGCATTGGAAGTGCTGCACCTGCTGCACAGTTGCTGCGAGTTGTTACCGCAGAACCATGCCGTACGTGAACGCAAGGAAGAGATTTATCGCAGGCTGTGCCACCTCGACCTCGAAGTGGTACTCGAATAGGCCCCAGGGCCACAACCGCAAGGAGAAAAGCCATGGCCAAAGAAGGCTCGGTAGCCCCCAAGGAACGCATCAACGTCACCTTCAAACCCGCCACCGGCGGTGCTCAGGAAGAGATTGAACTGCCGCTGAAGCTGCTGGCAATCGGTGACTACACCCACCGCAAGGACGATCGCAAGATCGAGGATCGCAAGCCGATCAGCATCGACAAGATGACCTTCGACGAAGTGCTGGCCAAGCAAGAGCTGGGTCTGACGCTGAGCGTGCCGAACCGTCTGCAGGAAGATGGCGAGGCCGACGAGCTGGCTGTGCAACTGCGCGTCAACTCCATGAAGGACTTCAACCCGGCCAGTCTGGTCGAGCAAGTGCCTGAGCTGAAAAAACTGATGGAACTGCGCGACGCGCTGGTGGCCCTCAAAGGCCCGCTGGGTAACGCACCTGCGTTCCGTAAAGCCATCGAAGGCGTGCTCGCCGACGATGAATCCCGCGGTCGCGTACTCGGTGAGCTGGGCCTGAACGCCGCAGCTCCGGACGCTTGAGACTCCAGCAGCCAAGGAAGCCAACACAATGAGCACTAGCGCAGCACAACAGAACGCCGCAGAAAACGGCGAGTACAGCATTCTCGACAGCATCATCGCCGAAACCCGCCTGACGCCGGACGACGAAGCCTACGACATCGCCAAGCGCGGTGTGTCGGCGTTCATCGAAGAGCTGCTCAAGCCGCAGAACAACGGTGAGCCGGTCAAGAAAGCCATGGTTGACCGCATGATCGCCGAGATCGATGCCAAGCTCAGCCGTCAGATGGACGAAATCCTGCACCACCCGGACTTCCAGGCCCTGGAATCGTCGTGGCGTGGCCTGCAACTGCTGGTCGACCGCACCAACTTCCGCGAAAACATCAAGATCGAAATCCTCAACGTCTCCAAAGAAGACCTGCTGGACGATTTCGAAGACTCGCCGGAAGTCATGCAGTCGGGCCTGTACAAGCACATCTACACCGCTGAATACGGCCAGTTCGGTGGTCAGCCGGTTGGCGCGATCATCGCCAACTACTACATGTCCCCAAGCTCGCCGGACGTGAAGCTGATGCAGTACGTGTCCAGCGTAGCCTGCATGTCCCACGCACCGTTCATCGCCGCCGCCGGCCCGAAATTCTTCGGTCTGGAAAGCTTCACCGGTCTGCCGGACCTGAAGGATCTGAAAGATCACTTCGAAGGCCCGCAATTCGCCAAATGGCAGAGCTTCCGTACCTCCGAAGACTCCCGCTATGTCGGCCTGACCGTTCCGCGTTTCCTGCTGCGTAACCCGTACGACCCGGAAGAAAACCCGGTCAAGTCGTTCGTGTACAAGGAAAACGTTGCCAACAGCCACGAGCACTACCTGTGGGGCAACACCGCTTACGCGTTCGGCACCAAGCTGACCGACAGCTTCGCCAAGTTCCGCTGGTGCCCGAACATCATCGGCCCACAGAGCGGCGGCGCGGTTGAAGACCTGCCTCTGCACCACTTCGAAAGCATGGGCGAAATCGAAACCAAGATTCCTACCGAGGTTCTGGTTTCCGACCGTCGTGAATACGAACTGGCCGAGGAAGGCTTCATCTCCCTGACCATGCGCAAAGGCTCCGACAACGCGGCGTTCTTCTCCGCAAGCTCGGTGCAGAAGCCGAAGTTCTTCGGCATCAGCGCAGAAGGCAAGGCTGCAGAGCTGAACTACAAGCTCGGCACCCAACTGCCGTACATGATGATCGTCAACCGCCTGGCTCACTACCTGAAAGTGCTGCAGCGCGAGCAACTCGGTTCGTGGAAAGAGCGTACCGACCTCGAGCTGGAGCTGAACAAGTGGATCCGCCAGTACGTGGCCGACCAGGAAAACCCGAGCGCCGAAGTGCGTGGCCGTCGTCCGCTGCGCGCTGCGCAAGTGATCGTCAGCGACGTTGAAGGCGAGCCGGGCTGGTACCGCGTCAGCCTGAACGTGCGTCCGCACTTCAAGTACATGGGTGCCGATTTCACCCTGTCGCTGGTTGGCAAGCTGGACAAAGAGTAAGAGCGACTCATGGACGGATACGGCAGCCTTTTCGAGCGCCTCAACGGCGACGCGGAACAGCGCAAGGGCAAGAGCCTCGAGGCTTCGGCCATGGCGTCGGTGGCTGCCCATCTGGCCAAAATGCTCAGCACCCGGGCCGGCAGCGTGCAAACGCTGTCCGACTACGGGTTGCCCGATCTCAATGACATGCGCCTGAGCCTGCACGACTCCCTGAGTCAGGCCCGCCTGGCCATCGAAAGCTTCATCGAAGCCTACGAACCGCGCCTGAGCAACGTGCGTGTCATTTCCCTGCCGCGTGACCACGATCAGCTTCGCCTGGCCTTCAGCATCGAAGGCCTGCTGGAAGTCGAGGGTTTCAAGCGTCAGGTCAGTTTCGCCGCGCGCCTGGATGGCAGCGGTCAAGTGAAGGTCAACTAAGGAGAACCCCGATGTCTGGCAAACCTGCAGCACGCGTATCCGACCCCACCGCTTGCCCGCTCCCCGGCCACGGCACCAACCCGATTGCCGCCGGTTCCGGCGACGTGTTCTTCGACGGCCTCCCGGCCGCCCGCGAAGGCGATGCCTCCGCGTGTGGTGGTGCGATGGTCGGCGATCTGGCGACGACGGTTCTGATCAACGGCAAACCGGCCGCCACGGTCGGTTCGGTTGGATCTCATGGCAATAAAGTCACGGCTGGATCCGGGACGGTGATTATCGGCAATTCGCATTCGCCGGCGCCGTTTGTGCCGCCGTTGCCGGTGGAGATTCAGTGGCCGTTTAGTCAGCACTTTGTGGTTCGTAATCCTAGAACCGGCGCACCGGTTGCTGACCGGCCGTACACCTTGCGTACAGCCTCCGGTAAAGAGGTCAGGGGCGTTACTGATGCACAAGGTCGAACGAGGCCTATTGCTTCCCACCTCGCTGAAAGTGTCACGCTTATCGTCGAAGAACAGACTTCGCTCGTGATTGCTTAAGGGACTATCACATGCCGGCACCCACTCCTGTAACAGCTCAACTCACCCCTTCCTCTGACAAGAAGCCAGCGGAAGCGGCCGTCGATCATTTCCAGATCACAGATATTCCAGGTGTGATGAGAAAAATGGGCTGGAAGGAAAGCGCTCGAATCATGCAGCGTTGGTTCGACGGTGCGCCTTTCGTGATGTCCTCAAGTGAGAAGCGGGGACGTCTTGCCGTTGACAAGATCACCCAAGAAAAACTGTTTGATGATTTGGATTTTGAATGGCTTACCTCCTCCTCGCCCCACACAGGTGAAACCATCAAAGAGCTTATTGCGAAGGCCGCAAGCCCCAGTCAATACAATGAGCTTATTGGCCGTCAAAAGGGACTGACGCAATTAGCACCGGGGCTTTTGCAATTTATGACTTGCATGAGAACGCTTGGAGTTCTTGATGAGGCTAACCAGGACCTTGCTAGGGGTGCTCATGACTACAGTGCCCTGAGTGCAAGAATGCTGGAGTCTGCTACGCAATATAATTTTCGATCTATCGGGATTACCACTTCGGAAAAGAAGAATAACCCATTGGATGATGTGTACGGCACATTGGGTGGATTTGTTATTAAATTTGCAGTCACAAAATTCAGCACTACACCCAAGACGAAAAAAATGGCTGCTACATTAACGATTGAAGAAATTGGTTGTTATGTACGTGATACATATGAGTTTCTGAATGAAGATGGCAGCGACCAACTGCTTGGGTATTGGAATCACGACGGCGTTGTCAGGCCGAGCATTTTTGCATATTTAACTTCGCCAGAAACATATGAATCTGAGGGGAAGGTTTACTTCAAAGTGACCAACGATAGTTACGATAATTACCGCAGCAAGCTTGGCAAGGGTGGTGATTTGTTTGTGTACTCTACGGTCAAGAAAATTCCTGTATCCATTCATCATCGTTTTACCTCTGCAGATTTTGCAGAGTTTTCGCAACGATCAGCTAAGGCAATGCCATGAAAGCATCCCTTAGAAAGAGCTTTTTATTTTTTTCGTTGTGCGTGCTTGTGCCAGTTTTGGTTCTTTTGGGCTTGAAGGTGCTTAGCTCAAAGGCCGCGGAGCCTCTTTTCATTGACTGGAATGACTCAGGAAGCTGCTATATCGCAACGTATTCACCGAATTACAATTTTTTGGGTGTAGTGGCTGGTCGTGCGTTTAAGTACTTTAGCAGCCCGTATTTTTATCGCGTTTATACAAAAAATAACGATCTACTAAAAACATCAGAATGGTATCTCTGGCGGGATGAGGGGAGTCCCGGCATTGCACCCGAGTTTCGCGGAGAGATGATTGTTTATCCAGGCTCTGAAGGCTGGGAAAGTTGGATAGTTTCAGAGTGTCGTTGATGCCTGATTTAAAGGCGGCCTCGCTACCTGAGAAAGTTGGAGAGCGTTATTCATGCACGCAATGAGTTTGCAGGGGTATCTGGCCAGTGTTGCTGACAGTGATCTGTTTGGCTGCCTGGCCTTGTTGAGCTTTGTATTGCTCCTGACTGCCTCACATCGGGCGGCTCGAAATTCACGCCTTCACCGCGCACTAACGCTCTCGGTTTTGGCTGCTGTTGTAGCTATCCATGGCCTTGGATCGTGGTACGGAAATCTGAGACCAGCATGAGCAACTACTCCCGTATCGCCATGTGCCTGTTTGTCCATGCCTTCGGATGTGTGGCCTACGTGTTTTTGAATAATGCAGTAGTACATGCCTACAAGCATCTGAACGGCGGGTTCACCACGCGTGGGGTCGCCATCGGTATTGCCAGCTACGCGATGTTTTACATTTTTCTCGGTGTCAATTTTATTGCTGCGCTGATTCCAAGCCTCGTTGCCAAACTGGTGATTCTGAGCCTTATGGTGGGCTTCATCCTGCTTTGGATGCTCCCCGACAACCCATTGAGAGCCTTGTTTTATGGCGTCGCTCAAGGTTGCGTCACCTTGCTGGCAATCCTCGCTTCTCAAGTCATCGAGTTGCGCTGGGTATCAAGAAACATCGCTGGACGCATCCAGCCGAACCAGCCTGAGAGTGCCATCCAATGATCAGGTCAGGTATCGAGCGTAATCCACAGGACAGTTATTCCATGAGTTCCACTACCAGGCAGGTAACCCGTGTCCTTTAACCACTACTACCAAAGCGAACTCACCGCACTGCGCCAGCTGGGTCGCCGTTTCGCCGAGCGTAGTCCGGCGTTGGCGCCGTTCCTGGGGCAGGCCGGGCGGGATCCGGATGTGGAGCGGTTGCTGGAAGGCTTTGCGTTTCTGACCGGGCGGCTGCGTCAGAAGCTCGATGACGAGTTGCCGGAGCTCAGCCATTCCCTGATGCAGTTGTTGTGGCCGAACTACATGCGCCCGCTGCCGGCGTTCAGCATTCTGCAGTTCGACCCGCTCAAGCGTTCCGGGCCGGCGCTGAAGGTCGAGCGTGACACGCCGATCGAGAGCGTGCCGATCGAAGACGTGCGTTGCCGCTTCCGCACCTGCTACCCGACCGAAGTCATGGCGCTGGATCTGGCCGCGCTCAACTACTCGGTGAAGGGCGACGGTTCGCTGCTCAGCCTGCGCCTGGAGATGAGTGCCGACGGCCACCTCGGCGAGCTGGAACTGAGCAAGCTGCGCCTGCACTTTGCCGGCGAGCGCTACATCAGCCAGATGCTCTACCTGAGCCTGCTGCGCAACCTCGATGGCATCGAACTGATCCCGCTCGACGGCGCCGGCAAGCCCATCGATGGCGTGAGCGGCAAGCCGATGGCGTTCAAGATCCCGGGTGACCGGGTCAAGCCAGTGGGCTTCGCCGAAGAAGAAGCGTTGATCCCGTATCCGCTGAACACCTTCCGCGGGTATCGCTACCTGCAGGAATACTTCGCCTTCCAGGACAAGTTCCTGTTCGTCGATGTCCACGGTCTGGACATCCTCAAGGCGCTGCCGGAAGACACCCTCAAGCAGATGCGTGGCCTGGAATTGCGCTTCGACATCCGCAAGAGCGGCATCATGCGCATGCGTCCGACCCTGGATAACGTGAAGCTGTTCTGCACGCCGATCGTCAACCTGTTCAAGCACGACGCACTGCCGATCCGCCTCGACGGCAAACAGGACGAATACCTGCTGCTGCCGGCCGAATACGATCTGGAAAACTGCGGCGTGTTCTCGGTGGAGACCGTGACCGGCTGGAAACCCGGCGGCCTCGGTTATCAGGAGTACGTGCCGTTCGAATCCTTCGAGCACGATCCGAGTTTCGACGTGCCCAACAGCCGTCCGCATTACAGCATCCGCCAGCGCTCGTCGCTGCTGCACGACGGCCTCGACACCTACCTGAGCTTCGGCATCCGCCACACCGAAGCCCATGAAACCCTGTCGATCGAGCTGGTCTGCACCAACCAGAACCTGCCGCGCAAACTCAAGCTCGGGCAGATCTGCATGGCCTGCGAAGAGACCCCGGAGTTCCTGAGTTTCCGCAACATCACCCCGGCCACTTCGAGTTTTGCGCCGCCGCTGAACCGTGACTTCCTGTGGAAGCTGATCAGCAACATGTCGCTTAACTATCTGTCGCTGGCCGACGTCAATGCACTGAAGGTGATTCTCGAAACCTACGACCTGCCGCGCTACTACGACCAGCACGCGGAGAAGGTCAGCAAACGGCTGCTGGGCGGCCTCAAGCACATCAAGCATCACCACGTGGACCGCTTGCACCGTGGTCTGCCGGTACGCGGTTTGCGCACCGAACTGACCATCGACCCGGAAGGGTATATCGGCGAAGGCGATCTGTTCGTCTTCGCCTCGGTTCTCAACGAGTTTTTCGCGCTTTACGCCAGTCTCAATTCATTCCACGAGCTGCGGGTAAAAAGCACACAGGGAGAGGTGTACCAATGGACACCACGTATGGGCCTGCAGCCCCTGCTTTAAGCGGGCTGACGAAGGTAATACGCGAGTACTCGCTGTTTCAGGCCGTGCTGCTGGTGATCGACCGGCTGCGCGATGCGCACCCGTACCTGAGCGAAGACGATTTGTACGACCAGCTGGAATTCCAGGCCAACCCGAGCCTCGGATTTCCGCGCAGCGACGTCGATCGCGTGGAGTTTTTCGAAGAGCACGGGCAGATGCGCGCGCGCCTGCGGTTCAACCTGATCGGCCTGGTCGGTTCCGGCTCGCCGCTGCCGGCGTTCTACGGCGAGCAAGCTTTGGGCGACAGCGAAGACGGCAACCCGACGCGCAATTTCCTCGACTTGTTCCACCATCGCCTGCAACGGCTGATGCTGCCGATCTGGCGCAAGTACCGCTATCGCGCGAGCTTCCAGAGCGGTGCGGTCGACCCGTTCTCGTCGCAGCTGTTCGCCCTGATCGGCCTCGGCGGCGACGAGATCCGCAAGGCCAAGGAACTGAACTGGAAACGCCTGTTGCCGTACCTCGGCCTGCTCAGCTTGCGGGCGCACTCGGCGGCGTTGATCGAAGCGGTGCTGCGTTACTACTTCAAGCACGAAGACCTGGTCATCGAGCAATGCATCGAGCGCCGCGTGGAAATCCTCGAAGAACAGCGCAACCGCCTCGGCTTCGCCAACAGCGTGCTGGGTGAAGACCTGGTGCTGGGCGAACGCGTGCGCGATCGCAGCGGCAAATTCCGCATTCACATCACCGAACTCGACTGGGAACGCTTCCACGAATTCCTGCCCATCGGTTTCGGTTACCAGCCGCTCTGCGCGCTGGTGCGGTTCACCTTGCGTGACCCGCTCGATTACGACATTCGCCTGGTGCTGCGTCCGGAAGAAATCCGCGAACTGCGCATTGGCGAGAAGAACGACTGTCGCCTGGGGTGGACCAGTTGGCTGGGCTGCGAGAAAGCAGACGGCGTGGTGACCCTGGGCAGCAAAATTCATTAAGGACGTGAGCCATGATCAACGTAGACCTGCAACAACTCATCCAGGCGCTGGACGCCGAAACCCGTCGCGATCTGGAGCGTTCGGCCGAGCGCTGCGTGGCCCGTGGCGGCAGCAAGATTCTGGTCGAAGACTTGCTGCTCGGCCTGCTGGAGCGCCCGAACGGTCTGCTCTCCCGCGCGCTGCAGGATGCCGATGTTGATGCCGGCGAGCTGAGCGCCGCCCTGCAATCGCGGGTCGAGCACAGCGCTTCGCGCAACCCGGTGTTCGCCCCGGAACTGGTGCAGTGGCTGCAGGACGCGCTGCTGGTGGCCAACCTTGAACTGGGCCAGACCTCGGTCGAAGACGCGGCGCTGATCCTCGCGCTGCTGCGCAACCCGATGCGCTACGCCGGCAGCCGCTACCAGCCGTTGCTGGCCAAACTGAACATTGATCGCCTGAAGGAATTTGCTCTGTCGCAACAGCCTCAGGCAGCGGCCAACGGCAAACCGGCCGCCCAGGGCGAATCGCTGCTCGAGCGCTTCACCCACAACCTGACCCAACAGGCCCGCGACGGCAAACTCGACCCGGTGCTGTGCCGCGATGGCGCGATCCGCCAGATGGTCGACATCCTCGCCCGTCGTCGCAAGAACAACCCGATCGTGGTCGGTGAAGCCGGTGTCGGTAAAACCGCCATCGTCGAAGGCCTGGCCTCGCGCATCGCTGCCGGTGAAGTGCCGCAAGTGCTCAAGGGCGTCGAGCTGCTGTCGCTGGACATGGGCCTGTTGCAGGCCGGTGCCAGCGTCAAAGGTGAATTCGAGCGTCGTCTGAAAGGCGTGATCGACGAGGTCAAAGCCTCGCCGAAGCCGATCATCCTTTTCATCGACGAAGCCCACACCCTGATCGGCGCGGGCGGCAACGCCGGCGGTTCCGACGCGGCCAACCTGCTGAAACCGGCACTGGCTCGGGGCGAACTGCGCACCATCGCCGCGACCACCTGGGCCGAGTACAAGAAATACTTCGAGAAAGACCCGGCACTGGCCCGTCGTTTCCAACCGGTTCAGCTGCACGAACCGACCGTGAGCGAAGCCGTCACCATCCTGCGTGGCCTGGCGCAGGTCTACGAGAAGAGCCACGGCATATACCTGCGCGATGACGCGGTGGTTTCTGCAGCGGAACTGTCCGCCCGTTACCTCGCCGGACGCCAACTGCCGGACAAGGCTGTCGACGTGCTCGACACCGCCTGCGCCCGTGTTCGCATCAGCCTCGCTGCCGCCCCGGAAAGCCTGGAGCGCCTGCGTGGCGAACTGGCTGAAGGTGGCCGTCAGCGTCAGGCCCTGCGCCGCGATGCCGAAGCCGGTCTGCTGATCGACCACGAAGCGCTGGAGGCACTGGAAGCGCGTCTGGACGAAGCCGAAGCTGAGATGGTCGCACTGGAAACCCTGTGGACCGAGCAGAAGCAACTGGCCGAGCGCCTTCTGGAACTGCGTCAGCAACTGGCCAAGGCTCGTGAAGCTGCCGCCATCGAGCCAACCGTCAGCGTTGAGGAAGACGCCGAAGGCACGGTGATCGAAACCGTGGTCGCTGAAGTTGAAGAAGGCCAAAGCGTCGAAGCGCTGGAAGCGCAACTCAACGAAACCCACAGTGCCCTGACCGCCGCTCAGGTCAAGGAGCGTCTGGTCAGCTTCGAAGTCTGCCCGCGTCTGGTGGCCGAAGTGATCAGCGCTTGGACCGGCGTGCCGCTGGCGCAACTGGCCCGCGAACACAACGCCAAGGTCGCGAGCTTCGCCACCGACCTGCGCACCCGCATCCGTGGTCAGGAACAAGCCGTGCACGCACTGGATCGCTCGATGCGCGCCACCGCTGCCGGCCTGAACAAGCCTGACGCACCGGTCGGCGTGTTCCTGCTGGTCGGCCCGAGCGGTGTCGGCAAGACCGAAACCGCCCTGGCACTTGCCGACCTGCTGTACGGCGGCGATCGTTTCATCACCACCATCAACATGTCCGAGTTCCAGGAGAAACACACCGTTTCCCGCCTGATCGGTGCACCGCCAGGCTACGTCGGTTACGGCGAGGGCGGCATGCTCACCGAAGCCGTGCGCCAGAAGCCGTACTCGGTGGTGCTGCTCGATGAAGTCGAGAAGGCCGATCCGGACGTGCTCAATCTGTTCTACCAAATCTTCGACAAAGGCGTGGCCAACGACGGCGAAGGGCGCGAGATCGACTTCCGCAATACGTTGATCCTGATGACCTCGAACCTGGGCAGCGACAAGATCAGCGACCTCTGCGAAGACGGTGCGCGTCCGACCGCCGAAGTGCTGGAAGAAACCATTCGCCCGGTGCTCAGCAAACACTTCAAGCCAGCGCTGCTGGCGCGGATGAAAGTGGTGCCGTACTACCCGGTCGGCGGCCCGGTGCTGCGCGAGCTGATCGAGATCAAGCTCGGTCGTCTGGGCGAGCGTCTGAACCGTCGCCAGCTGGATTTCACCTGGTGCCAGAACCTCGTCGATCACCTGTCCGAGCGCTGCACCCAAAGCGAAAGCGGTGCGCGCCTGATCGACCATTTGCTCGACCAGCACGTACTGCCGCTGGTGGCCGACCGCTTGCTCGACGCCATGGCCACCGGTGAGAGCCTCAAGCGCGTGCATGCGACGCTCGACGGTGAAGCCAGCGTGACCTGCGAGTTCGCCTGAGGTGAGTGTGATGTTCACTCAAGTGCCGCAGCCACTGCTCTATGCCGAAGCCTTGCTGGCGCAGTTCGCCAGCCTGTCGCGCGCGGCGGACGGTGCTGCGCTGCTGGGTGACTTCGTGCGCGGTCTGGCCGGGCTGAGCGGTTGCGAACTGACGCAGCTGTACTTGCTGGACGCCACGCACACGTCGCTGGGGATGAACGCCGAATGCCTCGACGGCGTGCTGCAACCGCGCAGCGCGGCGAGCCTGCCGGCGGACTACAACGGCGAGCAACTGTTGCAGTTCGCCCTGTGCCAGAACCGCGTGGTGAGCTTCGACGACCTGGGCGGCAGCCTGCACGAAACCAGTTTCCTGCCGGCGTCGTCCACGCCGTGGCAGTCGCTGTTGTGCGTGCCGCTGGTCAATCAGCAGAAGGCTGTCGAAGGCCTGTTGCTGTGCGCCAGCCGTCGCCATATCAACCTGCAAGGCTTCGCCGATTCTCTCGGCCAGCTCGGCTCGTTCGTGCTTGGTCAGTTGCACTTGCTGCAACGCCTGCGCCAGCCAGTGGATGCGGCCGCGCCGGTCGTGCGCAGTCTGCCGAGTGCCAGCGGCTACGGCCTGATCGGCAAGAGCGCGGCGATGCGTCAGACCTACTCGCTGATCAGCAAAGTCCTGCACAGCCCGTACACCGTGCTGTTGCGTGGCGAGACCGGCACCGGCAAGGAAGTGGTCGCACGTGCGATCCACGATTGCGGCCCGCGCCGGTCCCAGGCGTTCATCGTGCAGAACTGCGCGGCGTTCCCGGAAAACTTGCTGGAAAGCGAGCTGTTCGGCTATCGCAAAGGCGCGTTCACCGGGGCCGATCGCGACCGCGCCGGGCTGTTCGACGCGGCCAACGGCGGCACTCTGTTGCTCGATGAAATCGGCGACATGCCGCTGTCGCTGCAAGCCAAGTTGTTGCGCGTGTTGCAGGAAGGCGAGATCCGCCCGCTGGGTTCCAACGACACCCACAAGATCGACGTGCGCATCATCGCCGCGACGCACCGCGATCTGTCGGTGCTGGTCAGCGAAGGCAAATTCCGCGAAGACCTGTACTACCGTCTCGCGCAATTCCCGATCGAGTTGCCGGCCCTGCGTCAGCGCGAAGGCGACATCCTCGACCTGGCCAAACACTTCGCCGACAAGGCCTGCAGCTTCCTGCAACGCGATCCGGTGCGCTGGTCGGAAGCGGCGCTGGAGCACCTGTCCGGTTACACCTTCCCCGGCAACGTGCGCGAACTCAAAGGCCTGGTCGAACGCGCAGTGTTGTTGTGCGAGGGCGGCGAGTTGCTGGCCGAGCATTTCTCGCTGCGCCTGGAATCGGCGCCGGCGTCGGAAGACCACTGCGGCCTCAATTTGCGCGAACGACTGGAAGCGGTCGAACGCAATCTGCTGCTCGATTGCCTGCGCAAGAACGACGGCAACCAGACGCTCGCCGCCCGGGAACTGGGCTTGCCGCGACGCACGCTGCTGTACCGGCTCGGTCGCTTGAACATCAATCTGGGAGATTTCGATGGGTAGGCAAAAGTCCGTCGGATTCACCTCGAAAACCTATTTCAGCGCCGCCCGTGAGGGTCGGCGCTTTGTGCTTTGTCTACACCTGGAGACCCTCTGATGTCTGTTCGTCACTGGCACGCTGTCCTGCTGACCCTCGTCGTTCTATGCGGCCTCGGCGGCTGCAGCGGCAATTACAAATTCAACGATAACGATTACCGCCCGTTGGGTGATCCGCAGGCGGTCAATCGCGGCAAGTGACCGCAAGGAGCATCAAACATGGAATTGGTTTTCGAAATGCTGAACACCAAGCAGTTCGTGCCCACCGAGCTGTGCCAGCGGACCTTCAAACAGGCCGGCGGCGTGATCGGGCGGGGCGAGGACTGCGACTGGATCATCCCGGACCGCAAGCGTCACTTGTCCAATCACCACGCGATTGTCAGCTATCGCGAGGGCACGTTTTTCCTGACCGACACCAGCAGCAACGGTGTTCAGGACGGCGACAGCGGCGCACGCCTGCACAAGGGCGAACCGGTGCGCATCGAGCACGGCAGCACCTACGTGCTGGGCGACTTCGAGATTCGCGCGCGCCTGGTGCGCGACCCGGCGACGTTCGACGGTGAAGTCGGCCTGCCACGTGCCGCCGGCACCATCATTCCGGACGACGCGTTCCTCGACCTCGACCCGTTGAAGTCGCTGGAGCAGCAAGAGCGCGTGTACTCGGAATTCGAGGAAATGCTCGCGCCGGTGACCGATCCTGAAGACTCCCGTCAGCGCGCCGACTACGCGCGCATCGACATGGAAAGCCTGATGGTGCCGGAGCTGATCGTCGAGCCCAAGCCTGAGCCTGCGCCGGCACCGAAAGCGGTCGAGCGTCAGAGCGAAACCTTCTGGGATAAATTCGGCGCGGCCCTCGGTGTCGATCTGAAAGGCCTGAGCCATGATGAGCGCGAAGCACTGGCGGTCAATGCCGCACGTCTGCTGCGCCAGAGCATCGGCGGTCTGCAACAGAGCCTGCGCACCCGTTCGGAGCTGAAGAACGAGCTGCGTCTGGCCCAGACCACCGTGCAAGGCACCAACAAGAATCCGCTGAAATTCGCCGTCGATCCGAGCGAAGCGCTGGACATCCTGTTGCAACCGCACAAGCCGGGCCATTTGCCGGCCGAGCAGGCGATCTCCCGGGCGTTCCGCGATTTGCAGGCGCATCAGGTGGCGCTGCTGACCGCCAGCCGCGCGGCGGTGCGCGGCACTCTGGAGCACTTCTCGCCGGAGCAGTTGACCCTGCGTTTCGAGCGCGACAACAAGCCGTTGCTCGCCACCGCTGGCGGGCGCTGGAGAGCGTTCAACCGTTACCACCATGCGCTGCGTCAGGACGACGACTGGAGCGAGCGCCTGCTGGCCCGCGATTTCGCCCAGGCCTACGAAGAACAGATCCGCCTGATCTCCACCCTCCACACCGACCACCAAGGATGATGCGCATGTCTCGCCGCTCGACCGCTTTTTTCAAGACGCTGACCGCGCTCACCCTGTTGGTGCTGCTCGCCGGTTGTTCGTCGCTGTCGCCGTATTCGAAAGTGACCAAGATCAACCTGAAGCTGACCGGCAGCGATCAGCTGAACCCGGACCTCAACGGTCGCCCGTCGCCGATCGTGGTGCGCCTGTTCGAACTCAAGCACCCGGTGACCTTCGAGAATGCCGATTTCTTCAGCCTCTACGAGCGCGCCAAGGAATCCCTCAACCCGGATCTGGTGGCCAGCGAAGAACTCGAACTGCGCCCGGGTGAAACCGTGGAACTGAAACTCAGCGTGGAGGAGGGCAGCCGCTTCATCGGCATCCTCGCCGCATACCGCGACCTGCCGGAAACCAAATGGCGCCACACGTTCCCGATCACGCCGCTGGAAGTCACCGAAGCCGATCTGACCCTGGATCAGGCCGGTATCCGCAAGACCAACGAAGTGCTCGCCAAGGCGGATGACTGATCATGAATACCCATAAAGTCATCTGGCAGGAAGGCATGCTGCTGCGTCCGCAGCACTTCCAGCACAACGACCGCTACTACGATCACCAGATGAAGACCCGCACCCGGTTGCTGGGCGGCTACACCTGGGGGTTCCTGAATCTGGAGATCGACCTGCAGTTCCTCAACATGGGCAAACTGGTAATCAGTGAAGCCTCGGGGATCCTGCCGGACGGCAGCCTGTTCGAACTCGGCGGCAACACCGAACCGCTGGCCCTGGACGTGCCGCCGAACACCGGCAACACGCCGATCTACCTGGCGCTGCCATTGGTCACCGGTAACCACATCGAGGCCCGTCGCCCGGAGCAGTCCGACGTTCTTGCGCGGTACACCGCGTATGACGCCGAAGTCGCCGACTCCAACGCCGGCGATGATTCCGCCAGCCAGGTCAGCTGCGGCCGTCCGGATTTCAAGCTGTTGCTCGGCGAGCAGCAGAGCGACCAGGCCTACGTGAAGCTGAAGATCTGCGACGTGCTCGACACCACGCCGGACGGCGTGATCAGCCTCGATCCGGATTTCGTGCCGACCTACATTCAGGCCCACGCCTCCAGCTACCTGCTGTCGTGCCTGAAGGAAGTGATCAGCATGCTCGGTCACCGGGGCGACACCATTGCCGAGCGCATTCGCTCGAACGGCAAGGTCGGCGGCGCGGAAATCGGCGACTTCATGATGCTGCAACTGATCAACCGCACCGAACTGCTGCTGCGCCACTACCTCGGCCTGGAGCAGGTTCACCCGGAAGAGTTGTACCGCACGCTGCTGACCATGCTCGGCGATCTGGCGACCTTCTCCAGCGACAGCAAACGCCCGCGTCTGGACAGCCGTTACTCCCACGCTGACCAGGGTGCGAGCTTCCGCAAACTGATGGAGTCGATCCGTCAGGTACTGTCGATGGTGCTGGAACAGCACGCCATCGAACTGATCCTGCAAGCGCGTCAGTACGGGATCATCGTGTCGCCGCTGCACGACCACAAACTGCTGGGCTCGGCGTCGTTCGTGCTGGCAGCCAGTGCCAACTGCGACTCCGAAGAGCTGCGCAATCGCTTGCCTGCGCACCTCAAGGTCGGCCCGGTGGAGCGCATCCGCCAACTGGTCAACCTGCACCTGCCGGGGATCAAGGTCAAACCGTTGCCGGTGGCCCCGCGGCAGATCGCGTTCCACTCCAACAAAACCTATTTCATCCTCGAACTCAGTTCCGAAGACCTGGCACAACTCGAGCGCTCCGGCGGCTTCGCGTTCCACGTGTCCGGCGAATTCGCCGAGCTTGAACTGAAATTCTGGGCCATCAGGAACTGACCGACATGATCAAGGACATGGAACACAACCAGGACGACAAAACCGTCCTGCTCGACCGTCAGGGCCATGGCCCGGCGGCGAGTCCGCTGACCGACTTCGCCGCGCCACCGCGCTTCGAACAACTGGAAGAACGGATGATCTACGCCGCGCGCCTGCGCCCGGCGGAAGCCTTCAACATCAGCCTTAATTCGCTGGTGGCGGCGTCCTCCGAACTGCTGTCGGAAGTGGTGCGTCTCAAGCACAGTGAAACCCGCGAAGACCTCTACGCGCTCAACGAGCGCCTGACCGCCGGGCTCAAGCTGTTCGAAGTGCGGGCCCTGCACAACGGCGCCGAAAGCAGCCAGGTGATGGCCGCTCGTTACGTGCTCTGCACCGTGGTCGACGAAGCCGTCGTGACCACGCCGTGGGGCAACGAAAGCGAGTGGTCGCAGATGAGCCTGCTCAGCAGCTTCCACAACGAAACCTTCGGTGGCGAGAAGTTCTTCCAGCTGCTCGATCGGCTGTCGAAAAACCCGGTCAAGCACCTGCCGATGCTGGAACTGATGTACCTGTGCCTGTCCCTCGGTTTCGAGGGCAAGTACCGCGTGCAGGCGCGCGGCATGCTGGAACTCGAAGGCATCCGTGACGCCCTGTACCGGCAGATCCGTCAGTTGCGTGGCGACGTGCCGCGTGAATTGTCGCCGCAGTGGGAAGGCCTCAACGATCAGCGCCGCAACCTGGTACGCATCGTGCCGGCGTGGATGGTGGTGCTGTTCACCTTCGTCTGTCTGGTGATGATGTATTCGGGCTTCGCCTGGGTCTTGGGCGAGCAGCGCGACACCGTTCTGCAACCTTATCAGCCGCTTGATCCGGCCGCGGCCTCGCCGCAGTCGCAGCCGTAAACAGGGACGTGTGATGAAAAAGTTTTTCAAGAAAGTCGGCGCCTTCCTGCGCCAGACCTGGGTCTGGACCTTGCTGCTGGTGCTGTTCGTGGCGCTGCTGGTGTGGTTCGTCGGCCCGCTGTTGGCAGTGGATGACTACAAGTTCTGGGAAAGCGCGACGTCGCGTCTGCTGACCATCAGCGTGCTGTTCCTGATCTGGGGCCTGACCATGGTCTTCGTCAGCTGGCGCGCCGGTATCCGCAAGAAAGCCGTCGAAGAAACCGAAGACGGCCAGGACCGTATCCGCCGCGAAGAGTTGATCGACGAAGAGCAGAAAGAGTTGAAGGAGCGTTTCAAGGACGCCCTGAAAACCCTGAAGACTTCGAGCCTGTACCGCGGCCGCAGCGAGCGCTGGCGCAATGACTTGCCGTGGTACTTGCTGATCGGCCCGCAGGCCAGCGGCAAGACCAGCCTGCTGGACTTCTCCGGGCTGGAATTCCCGATCAACAAGATCGACCGCAAGCTGACCCGTGATACCCACGGCACTCGTCATTGCGACTGGTACTTCGCCGATCACGGTGTACTGATCGACACCGCCGGCCGCTATCTGACCCAGCCGGATGCGGAAGTCGACGGCAGCGCCTGGACCACCTTGCTGGAGCTGTTGCGCAAGCGTCGTCGCGGTCGTCCGCTGAACGGCGTGCTGGTGACCATTCCGGTGGAAACCCTGACCGGTGGCAGCGAACAGGACATCGAAACCCTGGCCCGCCAAGTGCGTGCGCGTCTGCAAGACGTCTATCAGAAGCTGCACGTCGATGTGCCGGTGTATTTGGTGCTGAGCAAGGCCGACAAGCTGCTGGGCTTTGACGAGTTCTTCGACCAACTGACTCGCGAAGAAAGCGATCAGGTGCTGGGCACCAGTTTCCGCAAGGATCAGGTCGGCACGGACGTGACGGTGCTGCGCAACGAGTTCGAAGAGCTGCTGCGTCGCCTCAACAGCCAGGTGATCATGCGCATGCACTCCGAGCGCGACACCCAGCGCCGTGGCCGCATCCTCGACTTCCCGCACCAGATGGGCCAGATCGGCGAGCGTCTGTGCCTGCTGGTCGACATGGCGTTCACCGGCAACCGCTACCAGCGTGCGACGCAACTGCGTGGTTTCTACCTGACCAGCGCACCGCACCTGACTCAGGAAATGGATTCGACCACCGCCGGCATCGGCGCGAGTCTGGGCATGAGCGCCGGCGTGCTGCCGACATTGCGCAGCGGTCGTTCGCGCTTCATCCACCACTTGCTCAGCCGGGTGATTTTCCCCGAGGCCGATCTGGCCGGTCTGGACAAGCGCGAGCGCAGCCGCATCCACTGGGGCCAGCGTGCGTTGTACGTCGGCGCACTGGGTGCGCTGGTCCTGTTCGGCATGCTCTGGGCCGGTGGTTTCTCGGCCAACTACGAGCGTCTGGAAAACCTGCGCAATCTGGCGCAGAACTGGACTCAGCAACGCACGGCACTGTCGCCGCGCGATGACGCCATGGGCGCACTGAAAACCCTCGACACCAGCTACGCTGCCACCCAGGTGTTCCCGAAAAAAGGCGACGCGGCGTACCACGAACGGATGGGGCTGTATCAGGGCCAGGACGTCAATCCGGTGGTCAAGGAGGCTTACGAGCACGAGCTCGAAAAGCAACTGCTGCCGCGCGTTGCAACGATGCTTGAAGGCCAGATCCGCGCCAACATGAAGGACCGCGAAAAGCTGATCAACAGCCTGCGCGCGTACCTGATGTTGAACATGAAGGATCGTCGTGACGCGGCATGGCTCAAGGACTGGATCGCGGCGGACTGGTCGCAGCGCTACACCGGCAACACCGCGGTGCAGAACGGTCTGAACACGCACCTCGAGCGTCTGTTGCAGCAGCCGTTTATCTATCCGCTCAACGAGCAACTGGTGGCCCAGGCGCGTCAGATCCTGCGCAGCGAGTCGCTGGCGACCGTGGTTTACCGCATGCTCCGCGAGCAGGCGCGCAACCTGCCGGATTACCGTTTCAGCCAGCACCTCGGGCCGCAGGGCTCGCTGTTCATTGGCACTGAATACGTGATTCCGGGCTTCTACACCCAGACAGGCTATCAGCAGTATTTCTCGGTCCAAGGCGCATCGCTGGTGACCGACATCCTGCGCGACAACTGGGTGCTGGGCGAAGGCGCGGGCATCAGCGACATGGACTTGCGTCGCCTGATGGTCGAGCTGGAGCAACTGTACTTCCGCGACTACGCCAACTACTGGAGCGAAGCCGTTGGCCAGGTGGCGCTGCCGCCGATCAGCGATGCCGGTGAAGGCGCAGAGCAACTGGCGGGCCTGACCTCGGCCAACTCGCCGGTGCTGGCGCTGCTGACCGAAGTGCGTGAGAACACCCGCTTTCCGGCAGCTCCTGAACCGGTGGATGAAGCCGGTGACGCTGCCGATGCGCTGGCGGGGCAGAAGGGCAAACTGGGCAAGGTCGGCAAACTCGCTTCGGCGTTGACGGACAAGGCTGCGGCCATGAACGTGGCGAAGAACCTGCCGGACACGGCCAAGAAGTCCCTGCAACGTCGCTTCGAGCCGCTGCACAAGTTGCTCGACGACAATAACGGCCCGGCCGCTGACCTGACCCCGGCCTTCACCGCGCTCAACGACCTGCAACTGCAACTGGCGGGCCTCGCCCGTTCCAGCACGCCGGAGCAGGCCGCGTTCGAGCTGGCCAAGACCCGCATGAGCGGCCAGCGTGATGCGCTGACCAACCTGCGCAATGCGTCCGGTCGTCTGCCGCGTCCGCTGAGCGTGTGGTTCAACGTGCTGGCCGAAGACTCGTGGCGCCTGGTGCTTAACGATGCCTACCAGTACCTGAACGGCCGTTATCAGAACGAGCTGTACAGCGTGTATGGCAAGACCATCAACAAGCGTTACCCGTTCAGCGCCTCAAGCACCAGCGATGTGGCGATCAGCGATTTCCGCGAGTTTTTCCGGGCTCAAGGCACCATCGACCGCTTCTTCGACAGCTACATGCGTCCGTTCGTCAGCGGTGATCCGGGCAACTACCGGATGCGCAGCGTCGACGGCCGCAGCCTGCCGGTGTCGAAGGTCTTCCTCGACCAGATGGCGGCGGCCCTGAACATTCGCCAGAGCTTCTTCTCGATCAACCCGGCCGAGCCGACCGTGCAGTTCAAGCTGGAGCCGTACACCCTCGATCCGGCGGTCAGCCGTTCCGAGTTCAAGTTCGGCGACAAGACCATGGAATACCGCCACGGTCCGATCCTGCCCATGAGCTTCAAGTGGCCGACCGATGCTGAAGACGGTCGCACCAGCCTGGTCATGGACAAGATGGCCGGACGCCCGATCGGCATCGAGAAAAACTCCGGCCCGTGGTCGCTGTTCCGTCTGTTCGACCTGATGCAGACCGAGTACCTGACCGGTCGCGACGTGCTGGTGCTCAAAGCCGACGTGGGTGGCCTGCGCGCCAACTACCTGCTGACCAGCCAGCGCACGCCGAACCCGTTCGACATGGGCGTGCTGCGTACCTTCCGTATGCCGGTGCAGCTCTGATGCTGGTGGCCAGTCCCTGGCGCAGCGCGGCGCGAACCGACCCGGGCAAGGTGCGGTCGCGCAACGAAGATGCCTTCCTCGACACCCCGCAGCATGGGCTGTGGGTGGTCGCGGACGGCATGGGCGGTCATCAGGGTGGCGACATCGCCAGCCAGTTGATCGTCGCCAGCCTGGCTGAACTGCCGCAGCACGAAGACTTCGACGAACGTCTCAAAGCCATCCGCCAGTGCCTGCACTGGCTGAACCGGCGCCTGGGGCAGGAGTTGACCGTCACCGCCGGGCGTCACGACAGCATCATGGGCAGCACCGTCGTGGCGCTGCTGGTGGAAGGCAATCGCGCGGCCTGCATCTGGGCCGGCGACAGCCGTTGCTACATGTGGCGCGGGCAGCGGTTGTATCAGCTGTCGAAGGATCACTCGCTGCAACAGCAACTGATCGATGAGCAGCAGATGAGTGTCGAACAGGCGGCGGCGCACCCGGCAGCCCAGGCGTTGACCCGGGCGGTCGGCGCGGCGGAACAGTTGACCCTGGATGTGCTGGAACTCGAGGTCTATCCCGGTGATGTGTTCCTGCTGTGCAGCGATGGTTTGTATCAAGGCCTGAGCAGCGATGCCCTCGGCAACGCCCTCAGCCTGGCGGCGCCGCATGTGGCGCTGGAACGTCTGTTCGACGGCGCCCTGCGTGGCGCCGCCCGCGACAATCTGACGGCCGTGGTGATCCGCCAATGACTGAAATCGAATCCTCAGTCGATGACTTGCTGATGAGCGAGGAGCAGGCCAACAACCTGACCTATTTCGCTTTTGCAAAGCAGCACAACGCCGAACCCGCGCTGGCGCCAACCAAGGCCAGCGTCGGCGCACTGCCGGATGTTCTGGCAGGCCGCTACCACCTCGAGCGCCTGCTCGGGGCCGGCGGCATGGGAGCGGTTTACCGGGCCCGGGATCTGCTGCACGAACAGTTCGGCGATCCCGATCCTTACATTGCGCTGAAAATCCTCAGCGAAGAATTTGCCGAGTCGCCGGACGCCAGTGCCTTGCTTTACAGCGAGTTCGCCCTGACCCGACGCCTGCGCCACGACAACGTGCTGCGACCGCACACGTTCGAAGTCGACACCGATTGCCAGCGGGCCTTCATCACCATGGAACTCATGCGTGGCCTGACCCTGGACAAACTGCTCTGCGAGCGGCCGCTGGGCCTGCCGTGGAAAGAACTGCGCGACATCGCGCTGCCGCTGCTCGACGCGCTGGCCTACGCCCACCGTCGCGGGGTGCTGCACGGTGACATGAAACCGAGCAACGTCATGCTCAGCGAAGACGGCGTGCGCCTGTTTGACTTCGGTCTCGGGCAGGCCGAGGAGGGCATCCTGCCCGGCCTGCCGCACCTGAGCCGCGAGCGCTTCAACGCCTGGACTCCGGGCTACGCCGCCCCCGAACTGCTTGAGGGCCAACCGCTGTCGGCCAGCGCGGACGTGTACGGCGTGGCCTGCGTGATCTATGAACTGGCGGGCGGCAAACACCCGTTCCGCCGCTTGCCCTCGACCCAGGCCCGTGACGAACACCTGGATCGCGAACTGCAAGCCCCGGCAAATCTGCCGACACACTGCTGGCCCGCGCTGCGCACCGCGCTGGCCTTTGACGCGGCAGAGCGCAACATTTCTGCCGAACAATTGCGTGACGCCTTGGGCGCCACTTCGTCCTGGCTGCAGCGTTTGCGGCTGAGGGCGTAACGGATGACATTCGAACAGGGAGCACTTTATGTTCAACCCAGCTAACGAAACGCACTTCAGCCTGACTGTTGAAGATTACGTAGGCGACCTGCAAGTCCTGTCGTTCACCGGCACCGAAGGCATCAGCCAGCCGTTTCGTTTCGACATCGAACTGGTCAGCGAAAACCCGGATCTGGACCTGGAAAAACTCCTGCACAAACAGGCATTCCTCGCCCTCGATCCGCAGGGCTCGGGCATCCACGGCCAGATCTACCGCGTGGCCCAGGGCGATGCCGGCAAGCGCCTGACCCGCTACAAGGTTTCGCTGGTGCCGCAGCTGCAATACCTGCATCACCGCACCAACCAGCGCATCTACCAGCAGATGTCGGCGCCGAAAATCATCGCGCTGATCCTCGACGAGCACGGCATCAAGGGCAACGCCTACAGCTTCCAGCTCAGCCAGCCGTGCCCGGATCGCGACTACTGCGTGCAGTACGACGAAACCGACCTGCACTTCGTCCAGCGCCTGTGCGAAGAAGAAGGCATTCACTACCACTTCCAGCACAGCAAGAAAGGCCACCTGCTGGTGTTCGGCGATGACCAGACCGTATTCCCGAACCTCGGCCAACCGACCGCGTACGTGCAGGGCAGCGGCATGGTCGCCGAAGAGCCGGTGATCAAAGGCTTCAAGCTGCGCCTGGAAACCCGCACCAGCCGCACCACCCGCCGCGACTACGATTTCGAGAAACCGCGCCTGCAAATGGAGGCGGCGTACAAACCGGACGGCGCTCTCGATAGCAAAAACGCTGAACCGGATCTGGAAGACTACGACTACCCCGGCCGCTTCATCGACCGCGCGCGCGGCAAGTTCCTCAGCCAGCGCGCCCTCGAACGCCACCGTGCCGACTACCGCCAGGCCGAAGGTCGCGGCGACCAGACCAGACTCGTCAGCGGCCACTTCATGGAAATGTCGGACCACCCGCGCAGCGAGTGGAACGACCTGTGGCTGCTCACCGAAATCTTCCACGAAGGCAAACAGCCGCAAGTCCTCGAAGAGTCGGTGACCAGCGACACCACCGACAACAAGGACGACTTCCACCAGGGCTATCGCAACACCTTCCTCGCCACCCCGTGGGACGTGTTCTACCGCCCCGCGCTGGAGCACCCGAAACCCCGCGTGCTCGGCAGCCAGACCGCCATGGTCACCGGCCCCAAAGGCGAAGAAATCCACTGCGACCAATACGGCCGCATCAAGGTGCAATTCCACTGGGACCGCGAAGGCCTGGCCGACGACAAGACCAGCTGCTGGCTGCGCGTCTCCAGCTCCTGGGCCGGCGACCGCTATGGCGCCATCTCCATCCCGCGCATCGGCATGGAAGTCCTCGTCACCTTCCTCGAAGGCGACCCCGACCAGCCACTGGTCACCGGCTGCCTGTACCACAAGGAAAACCCGGTGCCGTACGCCCTCCCGGCGAACAAAACCCGCAGCGTCTTCAAAACCCTCAGCTCCCCGGGCGGCGGTGGCTACAACGAACTGCGCATCGAAGACAAAAAAGGCGCCGAACAAAT